>JBAWGU010000889.1:0-11927 GCA_049593215.1 Pyrinomonadaceae bacterium | reverse complement strand
CTCGTCTGCACAGCCTTCAACGCTGACTTCGACGGCGACCAGATGGCCGTCCACATTCCGCTCAGCCCTGAAGCGCAGATAGAAGCATCCGTCCTGATGCTTGCGTCAAACAACATCCTGAGTCCCGCTTCGGGTCAGCCTATCGCTGTTCCTTCACAGGACATCGTGCTCGGCTGCTACTACCTGACGCGCGACAAGAAAGGCGCGAAGGGCGAAGGCCGCTTGTTCGCTTCGCTCGATGAAGTGTTGCTTGCGCTCGATTCCAAAGATGTGACGACGCAGACGCCGATCAAGCTGAGAATCGAAGGCGACCTGATTGACTTAACGCAGGAACATGACACGCAGGACATTCTGCGCGCGACTGTTCAGGAAGGCGTGCGCCGCGTCATCAACACGACTGTCGGACGCGTCATCTTCAACGATTCGATTCCGGTGGGCCTGCCCTTCATCAACGGTACGCTGAAGAAGAAAGGTTTGACCTCAATCGTCAACTACTGCCACATCCGCTTGGGCCACGAGATGACTGTCAAGATGCTTGACGACCTCAAGACTCTGGGCTTCCTCTACGCGACCAAAGCCGGTATCTCCATAGGCATTGACGATCTCGTCACGCCGGATGCGAAGAAGGCGCTCGTAGGAAAAGCCGACAAGGACGTGATTGATGTTGAGCAGCAATACCTTGACGGCGTTATCACAAACGGCGAACGCTACAACAAGGTCATCGCCATCTGGTCCGAAGTGACCGACAAGGTTGCGAAAGAGATGTTCAAGGCGATGGACGAGCGTGAGAAGGCTCTGGACGAACTCAACCCGATTCTCGTTATGAGCGATTCGGGCGCGCGTGGTTCTGCGCAACAGATTCGCCAGCTTGCAGGAATGCGCGGTCTGATGGCTAAGCCTTCGGGCGAAATCATCGAGACGCCTATTCGCGCAAACTTCCGCGAAGGTCTGGACGTGTTGCAATACTTCGTCTCGACGCACGGCGCACGCAAAGGTCTCGCTGACACTGCTCTTAAAACAGCAGATTCGGGTTATCTCACGCGCCGTCTCGTTGACGTTGCTCAGGACGTGATTATCAGCGAGCCGGATTGCGGCACGTTGAAGGGCATCACGGCGACGGCGATTGTCGAAGGCGGCGAAGAGATTGAGTCGCTGCGTGATCGCATCGTCGGGCGAACTTCTCTGGATGACGTGATTGATCCTGTTGAAGGCGAAGTCATCGTTGAGATCAATCAGGAGATTAACGAAGACCTCGCGGCGGAGATTCAACGCTCAGGCGTTCAGCGTGTGCGCATTCGCTCTGTCTTAACTTGCGAATCGCGTCGCGGCTGCTGCATCAAGTGCTACGGGCGCAACCTTGCGACAGGTCGTCCTGTTGACATTGGCGAAGCCGTTGGCGTCATCGCCGCACAGTCAATCGGCGAGCCGGGCACGCAGCTCACGATGCGCACGTTCCACATCGGCGGCACGGCGCGTCTTGAAGAATCTTCCAAACACGAAGCGCGCGTTGACGGCACAATCAAGTACATCGAGTTGCAGACGGTCAAGAGCCGCAAGGGCGAGCGCATCGCCATGAACCGCAACGGCGCACTCACGATCATAGATGATCGCGGGCGCGAGGTGGCACGCTACCAGATAGTTTACGGCGCGCACATTCAGGTCGAAGACGGCCAGCGTGTCGAGCAGGACCAACTGCTTGCCAAGTGGGATCCGTTCACCTTCGCCATCCTGACGGAAGTCGCAGGCCACGTGAAGTTTCAGGACTTGAAGGAAGGCATGACCTACGAGGAAGAGGTTGACGAAGTAACGGGCCAGTCGCGCATGGTCGTCAAGGATTCGCCGGACGAGAAGAAACAGCCTCGCATGGAAATCCGCAACGCCTCGAACAAGGTCTTGAAGACTTACCAGATGCCTGTGCGCGCCAACCTGATGGTCAACGAAGGCGACATGGTGGAGCCGGGCGACATCATCGCCAAGATTCCGCGTGAGACCACAAAGACCAAAGACATCACGGGCGGTCTGCCGCGCGTCGTAGAGCTTTTTGAAGCGCGCAAGCCCGGCGAGACAGCCGTCATGTCGGAAATAGACGGCATCGTCAAACTCGGCCCGATCTCGAAGGGCAAACGCAAGCTCATCATCACCGGCGACGACGGCGAAGAGAGAGAGTACGACATCCCGCGCGGCACGCACATCAACGTGCAGGAGGGAGACCGCGTGCGCGCCGGTGAAGCCTTGATGGATGGTCCATTAAACCCGCACGACATCCTGAGAGTGCTCGGCATGAACCGCCTGCAAGAGTATCTCGTCAATGAGATTCAAGAGGTCTATCGCTTGCAGGGCGTCAACATCAACGACAAGCACATCGAAGTCATTGTTAGACAGATGCTTCGCTGGGTGAAGATCAAAGAAGTTGGCGACACGGAGTTTCTGCTCGATGAACAGGTTGATCGCTTCCGCTTCACGGACGAGAACGCTCGCGTGACGACGGAAGACGGCGAGCCTGCGCAGGCGGAACCCTTGCTCTTAGGCATCACGAAGGCATCGCTTTCGACAGACTCGTTTATCTCTGCGGCATCGTTTCAGGAGACGACGCGAGTTTTGACGGAAGCGGCAATCTCCGGTCGCATAGATTACCTGCGCGGCCTCAAAGAGAACGTCATCATGGGCCGACTCATCCCTGCCGGAACGGGCATGGAGTTTTACCGCAACGTCAAGGTTGAACGCGACGAGACTGTGGACCAGAGCGCACGCGACCGCGACTTCGATGAGTTTCCTGAAATCGTCGGCGGCCTTGACATGCCAACCCCGTCACGCACGGCAGTCGTAGCAGGCGGCGACGGAGAGGCGGGAGAAGGGGAGTAAGCTCCGTCTTCAACTTCAACTGTCGGCTTCTCGCTTCGCGTGAAGTCGCCAGACAACAAAAGACCGGCGCGGGCTTGAAAGCCTCGCCGGTCTTTTTCGTTGAGCCTGCATAGCATATCTTTAACGTCAGTTCGACGTAAGCCCCTGCGGGAACCTCAAAGAGCGCGAAGCATGACAGGCAAGGCACTGCTGTTAATGTATCGCAGCCTTTGAACTCGTCACGAAAAGGATTCGCACGATGAGGGGTAAGTTCGAGAGCAGCATTGTCAGCCACAACCACGGGCGGTCTCGCTCTTCAACCAGATAAAAGAGTCGCGGCGGGATGTAGATAATGAGTGCCGTGAAGGCGAGCGTCGAAAGCCTTGCTAAGATTCCGCTATAATCCTCCGTCAAATCCATCATCAGGTATCCCCAGAACATCTGGTAGCCAATCATGTTGACGAAGAGCAACGTGTCGCCGAGCCACTCTGCCTGCGGCGACTTCAGGAACGACAGCAGAGGCTCCTGCTTCGGCCTCACGTAGTAGAGCAGAATCGTCGCCGTGTTAAGAATCGCCAGAGCCGGAAGCCCCACAAAGAGTAGTCCAAAAAACTGCGTCGAATAATCTTTGCCGTAAGCAATCTCGAACGATTCAAGTATCAGCGAACTCGCCGCAATCAAAAACAGAAGCTGTGAGAGAAAATAACAGGCCGCCACCGGAAACCAGAGACCCGAAGAAAGGCTTTGCAATCCGGGGCTACGCTCTCTCGCGCTCCTGCGCCGCAGAATTGATCCCACCGTCGGCAAAAAGACCAATGCCAGACAAAACACAGCCATCGGCACTTTAGCCTTGAGGTCATGGTTTGCCTGTCTCGTAAGATTCGCCAGCAGCCGCGACAACACCGTCATCAAAATCATCTGGACGACAAACACCAACACGTCCAGCAAAAGCCCGCGCTGCCGCGTTGCAAAAATCTTTCTGAAATCAATCGTCCGCAAGGATGCAAGAATCCCTGTCAACGCACTTCAACCTTCAAAATGAAATGCCCGCGCCAGCCCTCCGCCATGTTGTGCTCCTTAACGAGCAGGCGATAATCACCCGTCTCCTTCAAATCATCATCAAAGACCACCCCGCCGGGCATCCCCTCCTGCTTACCCGAAGGAGCCGTGACATACCCAACGGTCGCCCCATCGCCCACAATCTCCACCCTCATGTGCTGCCCCGCCTTAGCGCGCACCAGAAAGACTTTCATCTCATTCATGCCGCGCAAAGAGCCTCGCACGCTCGCAGAAGTCTGCCCGCGCTTGAAGTTAATGCGGCGTGTTTTTATCTCACGAGCATTGACGGGTGAATGAGGAATAATTAACAGGAGAAGAAGAGTGTAGCAAGCTAAAGATTTCAACCTCATTAGATCAAACGCCTTTTATTTAATCAGTCTGAGTTTCGTTTTAACAATCGGAACAATCCTTGTCTGTTCCGCGATACGTTGCTTCATCTCAACGCTTCATCGAAGCTTGAATACAGAGCTGATTTCTGAGAAAAAAGAAACAGCATAACTCTCATCACTTGCGCTTATTACCACGCCTGACGCCCTCATGCCTGGTCGGGCTTGGCAGCCTTGCGGGTAAATCCAACTCGTCATCTGCCAGCACATCTAAAATCACATTTGCCGTTCTCGCATACTGCAAGAGAATCATTAAAGGCGGCTCTCGATTTCCTAACTCATAATCTGAAATTCTCTTAAATTCGATGCTGTCTCCTACTCCTAAACGCTTGTGCATCTCGCTTTGAGATAAACCTAAAGCATCCCTAATCTGTCTCAGTTTTTCGGCTAAACGCTCTGGCTTCGGACGCGGTGCTCCCATCAGGATTGACCTCCTAACAGGGCGACACGCGCCTGACACAGCTTGCTCTTATCCCTTACATGGGGTAATATCCGCTCCTTCAACCTACTCGCCGTGAGAATGAACCTTTCATTCAGAACGGCGATGCTCATTACTTCAGATTGAGGCGTGAGCGACGCATTTGCCGTTACCGTGTTTTCAAAGAATAGAACAGGGCGCATCATATCAAACTGCGCGCCTTCTTGACATCACCCTATGCCCTCACCAGACCATAAATATAGAATCCTTTACGTCGGAAATAATCTGGCTCTCTTAACATTCCTGAACGAAAGATTGAAACACTTAGACTGCCACGTTGTACGCTGTCCGGGCGGCTCTACATCGCGCTCTCTGATAAACAACATCAATTACTCTCTCTTACTTTTTGATGATGAGTTGCCCGACACGACAGGAGCGGAACTGAAACGCTTCACCCGCTCGTTGGCGCATCGTAAGCAGACGCCGATCATTATCTTTGGTAAGTCAGATGACTTTAACGGGCTGGCTAAAAGCATCATCCATGAGCTATAAGGTTGTCAAAGATCATTGGATACTCAACACAGTTACAAGGTAAAATTCGATTCAATGTCATCACAAACCAAAACATTTCTCACTCCCGAAGAATACTTAGCTATTGAGCGCAAGGCTGAGACTCGGAGCGAGTATTTCGAAGGCAAGATGTCTCCCATGACGGGAGAGAGAAAGCCAAAAGATATGTTTGCGATGACGGGCGCAAGCAAACGGCATAATCTCATTGCAGGAAATATCTTCGCCTCTCTGCACAGGCAGTTACAGAATCGTGAGTGTGAGGTTTATCAAAGCGACATGCGCGTGCGGATTCCCGCCGCAGGACTCTATACATACCCTGATGTCATAGCCCTATGCGGAGAGTCGAAGTTTGAGGACGATTACTTTGACACGCTGCTCAATCCGTCGTTGATTGCAGAGGTCTTGTCTCCGTCAACAGAGGCTTATGACAGAGGAAAGAAGTTTAAGCACTATCAGCAGATTGATTCTCTGGTCGAATATCTTTTAGTAGCTCAGGATTCCTACATGATTGAGCAGTACATTAGACAAAGCGGCTCGCAATGGCTCTACACGGAAATTCATCAGCCGGAAGGCATTGTAAATCTTACTTCGATAGGTTGTGAGCTTACGCTGCGGGAGGTTTATGCTAAAGTTCTTTAGAGATTATTTTTGTAAGAAGTTAGAGCATTGAGGATGTTGGAGCAAGAGCATGTTAGACCCCAAGCAACTTGATATTCAGTACATCACCAATGAAGCAGGAGAGAAAACTGCTGTGATTCTTCCGCTCGTAGAGTTTCAAGAGTTGATAGAGGATATTGAGGACCTCGCGGCTGTCACAGAAAGACGAGACGAGCCGACTATCCCACATGAAGAATTTCTTGCCGAGTTGAAGCGAGATGGACTCATATAAAATTGAATGGAAACGTTCGGCGAGTAAAGAGTTCAAAGCGCTTCCAAAAGAAGTCAGGCCAAGAATCTTGGATGCGGTCGAACAACTCTCCGGCAATCCGTATCCTCACGGCGTCAAAAAGTTGATTGGCTCCGAGCATACTTATCGAATTATAGAAGGCTCATATCGCGTCATCTAGACAGTCGAATCCTCGATCCTTGTAATTGAGGTTATCAAGGTCGGACATCGTAAAGATGTTTACGAGAGATAAGCCGCGATGCCCATACTTAAGCTGACCACCCATCCTCTTCATCACACGCACAAGCCAGCTTGTCACGAGCTATTGGCTTCCCGTCACATTCTTTAAACCGCGCGCAGATTCTTACGTTTATTCATCTTGAGACTTCCCTGTTTCACGGATGCAGGAAAGTAGAATCTGACTTGACCCACAAGAGACATGAAAGGAAATTACAGGCTATGAAAAAGAGTTTGCGGAATATCGCTTTGACACTCCTTGCGTGCGCGCTGCTTGGTGCGACGGCTTTCGCCAACAGTAAGAGCAAGAAGGTGACTTTCCATGAGGATGTGAAAGTTGGAGATGCTGTTGTCAAAAAGGGCGACTACAAGGTGACGTTTGATGAGCAGACGAATGAGTTGGCGATCCTCAATGATGGAAAGGTGGTTGCCAGGACTGCGGCGCGGCTGGAAGAACGCAGAAGCTCGTCGAAATATGAGACGACCTATCTGACGCTCAAGGATAAAGAGGGGGGCACACTTCTGTCCGGCGTCAACATGGGCGGCAAGTTTGCAATCATCAGCCACGAAAAGGCCGGTGCGCCACAGTCATCCGACACACAGAACTAGGATAGACTGCACAGCAGGCGCACTTTGTTGGCAGGTAAAATAAAAGAGCGCGGCGTTGAGCTAAACTTCAACGCCGCGCTTTTTTTGCCGCTCGCTGCGCGACAGGTATATACTTTCGATTTAATCGATCCTTATAGGTTTAACGGAGGAGATCATGTCGAAAACATTGGAAGCAGTATTCGATGGCGAAGTTTTCCGCCCCGTTGAGTCGCCGGAGTTAGAACCTGATACGCGTGTCAGACTCACCATTGAAACTGACGAGCCGAAAAAAATCAGGACGGATGAAGCAAACGCGAGTAACTATCCTCTGACCGCGCTGCTTAATCTGGCTGTTGATATGGGAGTAGCGGATTTAGCTTCAGGGCATGATGCTTATGCTCACGGGAGAGTAGAAGATAATGGCGACTCAAACAAGTAACCTCACGCCTATCTTCCTCGACACATCTTATGTTTATGCTCTGGTCAATAAAAGAGATCAATGGCATGAGCAGGCTGTGCAATGGCAAAGGAAACTTGCTCAAGATCAGCGAACACTTGTCACGACTCAACTAATCCTTGTTGAGATTGCGGATGGTTTAGCTGCAATCAAGTTTCGAGCGCACGCAGTTGAAATAATAGAAATGCTCAGGTCCAGCCACCTCGTTGAAGTTGCTTCCTTCTCATCAGAGTTGCTTTCCGATGCGCTTAAACTTTATCAACAGCGAGCTGATAAGGACTGGGGCTTAACAGATTGTGCTTCCTTCATCACCATGCGAGAGCGCAATCTGGTTGAGGCGCTGACTATTGATCAGCATTTCACTCAAGCGGGCTTCCGTGCATTGTTAAGAGATAATTAAAGCGAATTGGTTTGCCAATCTTTTCCGGCAGTTGCCGCCTTTATATTTGGTCCAACGCTTTCGTCAAGATTCGACTTGACATTTCCCCGCAAGCAGTCTAAATTCTCGTCGCTCGCCGTTTGGTTTAGCAGATGATCTTGTAAGTTCAAGCATACCTTCAGAACTTCCCGAAGCAAGTCGAATCTGATTTTCCAGAGCAAAGCTTGTAGAAGAAATAGATTAGTCGGGCCTCGCAGCCTGTCTTCAGAGCTTATCTTCTTTACAATTAATCACAACACTAAGCAGCCTTGAGTAAAGAGCAGTTTCCCTTAGTGGGACCAAAGTCTGCGCCTTACTCTACAGGGCTACACGCGATCAACCTGCGCTCTAACTCTGGAAACTATCTGGTGATCGCCGGAGAGATTCTTTTTCCGCACGCCTGAAGAGATTCTCGCGCGCCGTTCCCTAGTCAGGCAGAGTTTCTGCCGCAAAATCCACGTTCGCATCGCAAACGCCTTTCCCCTTATCTTCCGCTCACAGCGTCGAAGACTGAGGCGAGTGCGGTAAGCCCTAGACCCTTTCACCCCGTTAGGAGCACTTCTCATGAAAAGTTCACACAGCCTCGCCCGGCAGCTTACCGTCATGCTGCTTACGTTTATCTTTGTCACCAACGGCATGTCTCTGGCCGCCTACTCTGCGACTCCGTTAAAGACTCTCAAAGATAAACGGAAAGCTGCGAACGCAAACGCGCTCGCGTCTCAGTCGAAATGGCAGTCTAAGATCACTGCGGGCGCGGATGCGACCTTCATCGCGGCAGCGACGCCGACGCCTGCTCAGAACGGACAGATTGCCTATGTCAGTAACATGAACAATGGTTACGACATTTATATGATGGAGCCTGACGGGAGCAATCCGAGACAGATCACCATCTACTACGGTATTGACGGTTATCCGCGCTTCTCGCCTGACGGGCAGAAGATTGCTTACGATTCAAGCCGCGCTATTTATGTGATAGACGCGGACGGCTCGAACCGGACGCGCGTGACGGAATTATTCAGCGACGCGACGGGAGGTAATTTCCAGCCCGACTGGTCGCCCGACGGCTCAAAACTCGTCTTCGTCAGCAGCCGCGACGGCAATAACGAAATCTATTCGATGAACGCCGACGGGACCAATCCTGTCAGGCTCACCAACGCGCCCCTCAACGACGCCATGCCAACGTGGTCGCCCGACGGGACGAAGATTGCTTTCATGCGCGAGCACGAGCGCAACGGCGCTCCCTATCTGCAAGACTACGACATCTTTGTGATGAATGCTGATGGCAGCAGCGTTCAGCAGTTGACGGATCGCCAGCTTTACACAGCTTATCCTGCATGGTCGCCCGACAGCTCGCAGCTCGCTTTCGTCAGCACAAAGTATTACTCGTCTGTGGCGCATCTGGAAGTTTTCAAGATGAACGCCGACGGCACGAATCAGGTCCAACTGACAGACACTGAGTCGGACAACTACACGCCTGTCTGGTCGCCTGACGGGCAGCAGATCGCCTTCACCAGTCATCGTGATGGCGACAACGAAGTCTATACGATGAACGCGGACGGCACAGGGCAGACGAACCTGACCAACCGCGCGCTCAACAACCTGAACAGCAAAGAAGAAGATCAGTATCCAACGTGGCGGCGAGTAATCGCTCCTGCTCCAACTCCGACGCCGACACCCGTGCCGACGCCTGTGTACAACGGCAAGATTGCGTTTACCAGCACGCGCGCTGACACCAATCAGGAAATCTACGTCATGTACCCGGACGGGAGCGCGCAGACGCGCCTCACCTTTAACCCGGCGAGTGACAGTGATCCCTCGTGGTCGCCCGACGGCACGAAGATCGCCTTCACAAGTGAACGCGATCAAGTCGGTGACCTAGGCTACAGCGCAATCTATCTTATGAACGCCGACGGCACTAACCAGACGGCGCTCACCGACAGCTCAACGCTTAATTTCAATCCTGCCTTCTCGCCCGACGGCACGAAGATCGCTTTCGTCAGCGCGACGACGGGCAGCAACAATTCGCTTTACTTTGATATTTACGTGATGAACGCCGACGGCAGTAACCACGTGCGCTTAACTACTGACGGAGGGCTTGAACCAACATGGTCGCCCGACGGCTCGAAGATCGCCTTCAGGAGCACGCGCAGCTTCGCCAATGAAATTTGGGTGATGAACTCCGATGGCAGCAATCAGGTCAATCTCACCAACAACGGTGAAAGCAATTTCTGGCCTGCGTGGTCGCCCGACGGGCAGAAGATTGCTTACGTCAACTACACTGGCGGTCAGTTGGATGTCTTCGTGATGAACGCTGCCGACGGCGCTAACCAGACACGTCTGACCAACGATGCGGCAGTTGAACAGGCTCCCGCGTGGTCGCCTGACGGCTCTAAGATTACTTACCAGAGTGATCTCGGCACTTACCCCGTCTTCGACATCTTCGTGATGAACGCGGACGGCACGGGCCAGACCAGAATCACCACCGATCCTGATAATGATTTTCTCCCAGCCTGGCAGGCGACAAACGCTCCACTGCCGCCGCCTCCGTCGCCATCTCCAACGCCTACGCCCACACCCAACGCGGACCTCTACGCCTACGCTTATGCCAACCAGACCTTCGTTCCAGAGGGCGGGCAGGTTGATTATTCCGTCAACGTCTATAACAGAGGTCCGTTCGTCGCTTCCAACGTCACGCTTACGGGACAGCTTCCATCCGGCGTGACCGTCAGCAACATCACCAACAACAACAACGACGGCAGCTCATGCAGCAGCGCACCCGACGGCGCAAGCTTTAGCTGCACCTTCCCCGTCATTGCCATCTTCAATAATAAGACGATCAACGTGTCGGCGACGGCGACGGGCACGCCTTCAGCGCAACTGACCGCGACCTTCACCGCCGCCAGCGACACCTTTGACAGCAACACCGGCGACAACATCGCCACCGCGCAGTTCTACATGGCTAGCCCGCCGCTTCCGACGCCAACGCCCGGCCCGGCAGACGAAGATCAGCTTGCCTATCTTAACTTCGATCAGAACTCCTCGCAGTGGGACATCTACCGCGAGCACGCAGACGCAACGGAGCTTCTCAATCTGACGAACAGCGCAGCTTTTGAGGACAACTTCCAATGGTCGCGCGACGGAAGCCGTGTGGCTTTCCTGCGCTTCGACTATCCGAATCAAACCGTCTCGCTCTGTGTGATGAATGCAGACGGCACTGGCCTGAGCGTGCTGACGAATGTGGCTAACGAGTACATAGACTCTTATGCGTGGTCGCCTGACGGCACGCGACTCATCTTCAACGCCCGTCCCTATTCGAGCGACGGCGAGCAGCACAGTCAGGTCTATGTCATCAACGCAGACGGCACGAATCGCTACAACGTGAGCGGCGTGGACGAATTCAATGCTGAACCCGCGTGGTCGCCGGACGGAGCGCACATCAGCTTCCTTCGCACACACTTTTCACAGGGCTTCAACCCACCCAGCGACATCTACGTGGCAAACGCAGACGGCACAAACCCGATTGTCATTGCACACGCCGATGGCGAAAGAGACGCGAGCGCGGTCTGGTCGCCTGATAGCACGCATCTGGCTTTCACGCGCTACTCGAACAACAACACCATCATTCAGGTCTATACTGTGCGCGCAGACGGCAGCGACTTACAGGAGCTTATCAACGCTCCCGACACGCAAATCTATTCACCACACTGGTCGCCCGACGGCAGCCGTCTCTCCTTCAGTAGTTTTGGACCGAACGGTCCGGTGGCAGTTGAGGTGGCTAATGCGGACGGTAGCGGACGCACGACCGTTTACACCATTCAGCAGAATTTCTATAACGCAGGCGAGAAATGGTCGCCGGACTCTATGAGGCTCCTCATCGGTTACGTCACAGGCGAATCGCCGTTCGCAAACATCTGCATCGTCAACGCTGATGGCACAGGGCTGAACTGCATCGGCAACGATCTGGAGTACAACACCGGCGGCGACTGGTCGCCGGACGGCCAGCGCATCGCCTTCAACACTCAACGCAACGGCGTGAGAGCCATCAACATCATCAACGCAGATGGCAC
>JBAWGU010000888.1:0-6880 GCA_049593215.1 Pyrinomonadaceae bacterium | reverse complement strand
ATTGCTGCCCGCTCATCTTCTTCAACTCTTCAATCGTCTGTTTGAGCGATTCGAGTTTCTGGCCTGCTTCTCCGAATTTGCCTTCGCGTGTGAGTCGCTGATAGTCGTCGAACTCTTGCGAGGCGCGTTTAATCAACTGCTGCGTGTTTGACGCAGGCGTTGAAGTTGTGGGCGGAGGCTGCTGCTGTTGCTGCTGTTCCGTCTGGTTTGAGGGCTTTGCTTTAGCCTGTTCGGATTTGTTCTCGGCGACGAGAGTCTTTGCCGAGTCTCCGAAAAGATTTGTAATCGCTTCGCTGAAGCTCGTGCCGTAGGCGAGTTGCTCCTGTGTGGCGAGCACGACGAGGCGTAGTTCTGGCATGGGGCTGCGCTCGGCTTTCAAGTAGACTGGCTCGACGTAGAGCAATCCGTTACCCACCGGAATCACAAGCAGGTTGCCGCGCAGGACGTGCGAGCCTTGTTGATTCCAGAGCGTGAACTGCGAAGAGAGTTGCGAGTTCTGGTCTATCCGCGCTTCGATCTGGAGCGGGCCGTCAATCAATCTTGATTTCGGGAAATTGTAAACGAGCAGCGAGCCGTAGGCGTCGCCATCGCTGCGCCCTGCCATCCAGCCGATCATGTTGTTGCGATTCGAGGGCGTGAAGGGAAGTATCTGCACAAATTCATTGACAATCTTCTCGCCCGGCAGTTGCATCAGGACATAGTAAGGCTCAAGCGGCTCAGACTGTTGTCCCTTGTCTGTCTTCGCGCTGATCTGGCTCGCCACGCTCCAAACGTCTTCGCGCTGGAAGAAGACTTTAGCGTTCTGCGTGTGATAGAGACCGAAGACCTGACCCTGCGTTTTGAGAAGCGTTTCGGGATAACGAACGTGGGCGCGAAGGTCTGCGGGCATCTCTGCGGCATCTTTGAAGAGAGCGGGAAACGTCGCGCGATAAGTGTTGATGAGCGGGTCTTCGGAATCGAAGACGTAGAAATTTGTCGCGCCGTTGTAAGCGTCAATCAAAACCTTGACGCTG
Source organism: Pyrinomonadaceae bacterium (assembly GCA_049593215.1). Classification (GTDB taxonomy): domain Bacteria; phylum Acidobacteriota; class Blastocatellia; order Pyrinomonadales; family Pyrinomonadaceae; genus JBAWGU01. The sequence continues at coordinate 5,867 of JBAWGU010000888.1, read as the reverse complement.
TTGCGAATGTAGTTGGCTTCGTAGTTGCCCGCCGCATAGTGGCGCGAGTAAGGATAGGAAGAAGACAGCGTGTAGGCGTCAATCATCCAGTAGAGTTTGCCGTCACCTGCGACGACGATGTAAGGGTCGTTGTCGTAGATGAGAAACGGCGCGAGGCTCTCGACGCGAGCGCGTATGTTGCGGCGCATGAGCAGTCGGCTCTCACTCGTCACATCATCGGAGAATGGTAGCTTTGAGAGATCGTCTGTGGCCCATGCCAGCATCAGACGACGCAAGCCGCCGCCGATTTGAATGCCGCCTGTGCCTTCATAGGTCGTGTAGTTGTTTGCCTCGCCCTGCGGGTAGTTAAACTCTTTCTGCTTCGTCTTAACGTAAACATCCGTGTCCGTCTTCTGGCCGAAATAGATTTCCGGTCGCGTCACTTTAATCTCAGGCACGCTCGATTCAATCGGCATGTTTGAGAGCACGAAGAGCGGCATCCCTTCCGAGTCGAAGCCGTTCGAGGTGTTCATCGTCACGCCGTAGCCGTGCGTGTAGATGAGCCGCTCGTTGACCCAGTTGCGCGATTGCTCAGGTAGTTTGTCCACATCAATCTCGCGCGCGGCGAGCATCATCTGCCGCACCTGCCCGCCGATTTTGTAACGATCAATGTCAACGTCAGGGAAATCATAGTAGGTGCGTATCTCTTGAATCTGGCGCAGGGTATCTTGCAGCGCGTGCCAGTCCCAGAGCCGTATGTTATCGAAAGTCTCCCTGTTGCCGCTCAGGTTAAGGCTGGCGATTGTCGTCTCAGCGTTAAACTCGCGCGGCTCTATCCGATCAAGCGCGAATGCGCGGCGAGTCCATGCGATGTTCTGCTCGATGTAAGGCGTTTCGCGCCCCAGCTCGTTTGGCTTGACGATGAAACTCTGCACGTATGCGGGAATCAAAAGCGCCGCGACCACGTAAACAGCGATGGGCAAGCCGATGGCAATGACCAGAGGAAACAGACGACGCTGCGCGAAAGCGTTGAAGATTGAGATCAGCGCAGAGAGGATGAGCGCGACGGAAACAAAAAGCAGCCCGGGCAGAACGTAGTGCGCCTCCGTGTACGTCACGCCTGTGAATGATTGATGGTCCTCCCAGAGATAAGGGAAGCGCGAAAGATAGATGCGCAGCGCAAGCGTCAGCAGAAACACTGCCAGCGCAATCGAAACGGCGGCGTAGCCCGTGCGTTTTGTGTCCGCGCTTGCCGTTCTGATTTTCTGCGGGTAAGAAAGCAGGGCATAGACGAGCGTCGCAACCAGCGTGATGACCGAGAGCGCGACGAGCCAGCCGCTGACGAGTTGATAAACGGGCAGCGAAAAGAAATAGAAGCCGACGGACTTTTGAAAGATCGGGTCAACGCCGCTCGTCTGAGCCTGATGAAGATAGAGCGCGAAGCGTCGCCAGTTGCCGCGCATGTCGAGGCCGAAGAAGAGTCCGATGACGACAGAGACAACCCATGCTACCGGCCTTAAAATTTTTGCAGGCGCAAAGTTAATCGGTTGATTGTTGACCGTGATGGTGCGGCGTTCGAGCGCAGAGACCGAGAAGGTTTTTTCCAGCAGCCAGAACGCTCCGCGAAGAATGACGATGGTGAGCGCGGCGAATAGGAAAAACAGTTCCAGCTTGAGCCAGAACATATACCAGAAGACGCTCTGGTAGCCGAGCGAGCCGAACCAGAGCGCGTTGATATAAATTCCCAGCACGCGCGAGAACAGGAAGAACGCGGCAATGACGGCGGCGATGACCCAGCGTCGCCAGCGTCTCTTGCGCACGGGTTTTCCAATATCAATAACTTCATCATCATTCATTTCTAGTGGCTCAGATGTTTTCATACCTTTAAGGATACGCCCAAAGCCCGGCCCTGCTCAATGCCGTTGCTTCAGGAGATTGTTATGTATTCAAGGAAAGGGAATCTCTTTGTAGCTGCCGGGCTGTAAGTTGTCTATTGTCCGAACAACCAAAGCGATGTGATTCTTGATGCGGGGCCAGCTCGTTGTCAGCAACACAACAATGCTAATCCTTCGGCCAGTCAGATTTTGCTGGTGCAGAAGATTCTGGTCTGTCGTGAGCAGAGCATCAAAGCCGTCCGATTCAGCGTGAGCTAGTAAGTCTCCGTTATTGAGGTTGCTCCAACCTTTCTCATAGGCTGTCTCGACGCTGTGATTTGGCAGATGAGTCCTAAGAGGAACAGGAGTTCCCTGATCGAACAAGAGCTTCATTATCAGGCTGCCTGCCGGTCAGTTTGCAGAGTTTTGATGGTATATTCGAGAACCGCTTCCACTTGTTCTCTTGTGACGCCGGGGAACCAGGTGAGGAAATCAGCAGTGGAAGCTCCGCCCTCAAGGTTCTCAAATAAGGCGACGACCGGGATACGAGTGTCGCGGAAGACCCAAGCGCCGCTGACCTTCTCCGGGTCTCGCTCGACCGCAGGACATGAAGACCAATCCATCATAGATGAAACATACTCTCGTTGCTTCGATAAAAGCAAGGAGGTCTGATGGCCGGTTGATTTGAATTCACCCGATGCGGTGATTGGCACGGTAAAAGTCCAGAACTTTAATAATTAGTCCATGACATGAGTATCGCGCATCAGCCGTTTGCATTTCCAACCTGACAAGGGCACAATCTGCAAAAGATTTGCTCTTTGTCCGTAGCCCGTTGTCAGTTGTTTTGAGTCTTACTCGTGTTGAATGCTTTACCTTTAGAATTCAATTCGCCAATCACAAACAACGGACAACTGACCACGGACCACTGACAGTTTTTCAAATGTTAGCTCCAAACACGCTGCTACAAAATCGCTACTTGATTGTGCGCCAACTCGGACAGGGCGGCATGGGCACTGTCTATGAGGCTGTGGACCAACGCCTCGACACGACCGTTGCGCTCAAAGAAACATTCTTCAGCGACGAGCGTTTGCGTAAGCAGTTTGAGCGTGAGGCGCGTCTGCTCGCGCGGCTTCATCATCCGGCCCTGCCGCGCGTTAGCGACCACTTCACGGAAGGCGACGGGCAGTTCCTAGTGATGCAGTTCATCGCAGGCGAAGACCTCGCGGAGATGATTCAGCGCAAAGGCGGAGCGGCGTTTCCACCGGATGAAGTCGTGCGTTGGGGTGATCAGTTGCTGGATGCTCTGGATTACCTGCACACGCAGGACCCGCAGATTGTTCACCGCGACATCAAGCCGCAGAATCTGAAACTGACGAACAGAGGACAGATTATTCTGCTCGACTTCGGTCTGGCAAAGAGCTTCACTAATCTTCTTTCGCAGGTCTCTACGACAGCGAGCATCTTCGGCTACACGCCAAACTACGCGCCGCTCGAACAGATTCAGGGCCTCGGCACGGACGCGCGCAGCGACATCTACTCTCTGGCCGCAACGCTCTATCACTTAATGACAGGCACGAAGCCGCCGGACGCTTTGACGCGCGCCGCAAGCGTAGTCAACGGTCAGCCCGACCCGCTTCAACCCGCGCATGAAATCAACCCGCAGATTAGCCAGAGTGTTTCGTTGGTCCTCGCGCAGGCCATGTCGCAAAACCGCGACCAGCGTTACGACTCTGCCAGCTTAATGCGCAAAGCTCTCACGGGTGTCAGCCAGCCTGAGACGATTGCTGATCGAAGCGAAGCGAACACGGTGATCATGCCAGCCGCAACGACGCGCGCCGGCGTGCCTGCGACCGTTCAGCAGAATCCTCTCGAAGCGGAGACCATCACAGCCGTCGCGCAGAATGCGCCGCCTGCCAGAAGCTCACGCGCACGGATGGTTGCCGCTCCCGTTCTGGTCCTGCTCATACTTGGCGGCGTAATCTTCTATGCGCTTCAACACAGAGCGCAACAGACGCCGCAAGCCGATCCGCCCGCGCCTCCCGTTTCCAGTAATCAGAACAGCGCGCCATCGCCCGCTCCCGCTTCTTCTCCGGTAGTTTCAGTAGCCACTCAGGAGAAAGTGACATCGGTACAGGCCGGGCAGACTCCTGCAAACAGCAATCATCGTGAGACTGTCGTTCAAAAGAATAATCAACGCGCAGATAAACAGAAGCCTCAAGCGGATGAGCCTGACGAACCTGAGATTCCCGAAACGCCGCGTTACGGTCTGACTCCTGAAGAGCGCGCGAAAATCAAAGAGGACATCAAGAAGGCACAGGAAGAGGGACGGCGAGCGCGCGATCAGGCTAGACGCAATGAGTTGCTGGAAAACGAAGGTTCGCCAGATCCGCCTGACAAGCCTTTGAAGATGCCGCGCACGCGCTCACGCGGCGGTTTTTCGGTCACGCGTTTTCCAGACGGCACAAGAATCGTCACCACTCCTAACGGAACGAAGCGCGTCTTTCGTCCCGGCGAGAGAATTGACCCGAAAAAAATCGAGCCGTGAAGAGCAAGGATGAAGGCGGAAGGATGAAGGATGAAGAAGTTGTTGTTAAGAAGTGAGCAGAGAAAATATTTCAGCCTCAAATCGGAAGTTGCCTGCTCCCTGTTTCCTTCGCCGACCACTCGCTGCCTGTGCCTACTCTTCGTCGTCTTGCTGCTTGCTGCGGATTTTTCAAAGACTTCAAGCGCAGCCTCTGGCGATTGCGATAAACGTGCGTTGCCTGCCGGAGCTTCAATTCAGGAGCAGGCAACTTTATTAAAGAACTCGCAGTCGGCTTTGAGAGCGGGTGAGCCTGACAGCTATTCTTTGCGTGAGGCGCGCAACGTCTCTTGCTCACAATTGCTGCGAAATTTTGATCGCTTCTCGGCAAGCATTTATCGCGGCGGCCAGCCTGTTTTGAGTTCGTCTTCTGAAACTCAGAAGATGGACGGCATTAGCCTACTGCGCGCGATTGGCGTGACGGACATTATTAACCTGCGCGGGAAATCTAAGAATGATTTTGAACAGGAACGTGCGCGCAGCAATACGCAGGGCATCACGTTTCACAGCATTCCTCTGCCTTCGCTTGATTTCGGGCTTCCCGGGATGGGCAAGAAATTATCGAAGCATGTTGACGATGTGGCTCGCGCAGTCGCTCTCGCACAGAAGTTGGAAGCGGACGGCAGAGTCGTCTACATACATTGTTCGCATGGCGCAGATCGAACGGGCGTAGTAATTGCCATGATGCGTTTGCTCGATGGGGCAACGCTGAAGACTGCTATGGCTGAAGCCGAAGACCATTCGATTAGTGTCTTTCAAAATGGGATGCGCGATTTCATAGAACGCTATGCAGACGCCGACCGTCTCAAAGAGTTTCGCAATCTGGTAGAAGAAGAGAAAAAATCTTTATAGGAGAAAGATGATGAAGATAAAAGTTTTGCATCGAAAAGTTTTAATTACGCTCACGCTCGCTGCGCTCTCTATGGCCGCGTTCACGCTCGCAAGTTCGTCGCGCGCTAAAGGCGATAAGAACCCGCCAACGGTCATTCGTGTGACACCGCCTGCGCCTGTCATTGACACCGCGGCGCGTCTGTCAGAACTCGCCGAGCGACGCCGTAGAGTTGCGGAGAAGATCGGGCCGAAAGCCCTGCTCGTTCTCTTCAGCGCAGAGCCGCGCGTTTATGCTAATGACGTTGATTACGAATACAGGCAGGAGAATAATCTTTACTATCTCACTAATCTCAAACAGAAGGGCGCAACGCTTGTGCTGATGCCGGGCAACACGATGCTACAGGAAATACTTTTCCTGCCGCGTCGCGTTCCGGCTCAGGAAACATGGACAGGCCACATGTACAGCCCGCAGGAAGCCCGTCAACTCTCAGGCGTACAGGAAATCTGGGAAGCGAGCGAGTTTGAGCCTTTCATGACTGCGCTGCGCACACGCCAGCCCTATCATCCGAAAGCTGAAAACCTGTTGATGCAGGCTACGCCGA
>JBAWGU010000887.1:0-5646 GCA_049593215.1 Pyrinomonadaceae bacterium | reverse complement strand
GGATTGTCTTGTGCCCATCACTTCGCCCGGCCCGCGCAGTTCCAAATCCTTTTCGGCGATGCGGAATCCGTCCGTCGTCTCTTCCATGATGCCGAGCCGCTCTCTGGCAACGCTCGTCTTTTTCTCTGAAGCGAGGAGCACGCAGAAGCTCTGCTCCGCGCCGCGCCCGACGCGCCCTCGCAGTTGATGAAGCTGCGAGAGGCCAAAGCGTTCCGCGTGCTCAATCAACATCACGGAAGCATTCGGCACATCAACACCGACTTCAACAACGGTCGTGGCGACGAGTATCTGAATCTCGCCTGAGACGAAGCGGCGCATCACGTCATCTTTCTCCGCCGACTTCATCTTGCCGTGAAGCAGTCCGACAGTGAATGTCGGAAAAACTCTGTCGCGCAGTTGCTCGTACATGCGCGTCGCGTCTTTCAAATCCATCTTCTCAGACTCTTCGACAAGCGGATAGACGACATAGACCTGACGGCCCGCTCTCACCTCGCGCTCGACGCCTTTGTAAACGCCCTGCCTCTGATCTTCACCAACCACGACGGTCTTAATCGGAGTCCTACCGGGCGGCAGCTCGTCAATCACAGAGACATCGAGGTCGCCGTAAGCTGTCATCGCAAGCGAGCGCGGGATAGGCGTGGCGGTCATCACAAGGACATCAGGATTGTAGCCGCGTGTGCGAAGCTCTGCGCGTTGCAGGACGCCGAAGCGATGCTGCTCGTCAATCACGACGAGGCCGAGTTTTTGAAAAGCGACAGCTTCCTGAATCAGCGCGTGCGTGCCGACGACTGCGTGAACTTCGCCCGCCGCGATGTCTTGATGAAGACGACGCTTTTCCGCCGCGCGCAGCGAGCCTGTGAGAAGCTCCGTGCGATAAGGCGTGCGCGCAAGCAGACGCTTGACGTTGCGCGCGTGCTGCTCCGCAAGAATTTCAGTTGGGACCATCAGCGCAGATTGATAGCCGTTCTCCATCGCCGCGAGCATCGCCTGCACAGCGACAATCGTCTTGCCGCTCCCGACATCACCTTGCAGCAAACGGTTCATCGGCGCATCGGATTGCATGTCGTCAAAGATGCGTTTGACGACACGTTCCTGCGCGCTCGTTAATTGAAAAGGAAGAATCGAAGAGATGCGCTCACGCATGGTCTCGTTCATCTCAATGACCGCGCCCTTCTGTTCTTTAACTCTCTGCCCGCGACGAATGAGAATCGCCAGCGCGACCCAGAAGAACTCTTCAAAGATGAGACGAAGATGCGCGGGGCTGCGCGCGCGTTCGTAATCCGCGAGCGCAACATCATCTGTGGGAAAGTGTATGCGGCGCAGAGCCTCTGCGCGGTTAATCAATCTTTTTCTGGAAATTAAATCGGCAGGCAGAGTTTCCGTAATCGCTTCATCATCAATCAGGCCGAGAACGGCGTGCATAATCTCGCGCAGACGTTTAGTGCGAAACTCGCCGAGCTTGCGATAGACAGGCACGCGCCTTCCAACATGAATCGCCGCCAGAGCAGGATCAACCGTCTCGCCTTCATCATCTTCAAAACCATTCTCAATAGCTAACTCTTCATCCTCAATCTCCCCGCGTCCCTGCGTCCCCGCGTCGCTTCCTCCATCCTTTTCCCCGTTTCCCCCCTTACCCTCTTCCCCCTTCTCCGCTTCCGCCATGCGAAACAGCGCGTGCTCCGGCGGCGTCCATGTGCCGGGCAGAGTCTCTAACTCGTCCGGCTTGTTGAGGCGCAGAGAGAAGGTGTTGCGCCGAGAATCCCATTCCCACTTGCCGAAGGCGATGAAGCGAGAGCCGCGCTCAAATCGTTGGCGATTGTAAGCGATGATGCGCCCGGCGGCGCGGCCTGAGACAAACCACCAGACGACGACGGGCTTGCCTGTCTTTTCCGTGTCGCTCGCAGTAATCTCGAAGATGTAGAGCGGAGGCTGCTTTGGTCCACGATTCTTGCCGACTTGAAAACCTCCGGCCACTCTCACGTAAAGGTCCAGAGAAGCTTCAACACCGTCGCGCAGGTCTGCGATGCGCGCCAGATTCGAGCGATCTTCGTAGCGCATCGGCAAATAGTTGATAAGGTCTTCAACCGTCGCCTCGCTGGCGTCGGTCTTGCCCCCAAGCGAGGCGAGAGCCAGCCCGAGCTTGCGCGCCGCCGCCTGACCGAAGCGCGGAATGCCATAGCCATTGAGCGCGATAACGGGAGTTTCGAGAGTAAGCGGGGAACCATCTGCCATCGCGCCAGATGATAACACAATGAGTTTCCACTGCTCACCATCGTCGCTTCATACATGCTATCGAGAATATTTTTGGACGATTAGATTATTGGGCGTAGAATGATTCTATAGAAAGAGGGTGATGAAGCGATGAGTATGACGCAGACGTTGCCGACCTTTACCACGCATGAATATCTGTCTCTCGAAAGAGCCTCCGAGTTCAGGCATGAATATCTGGACGGCTTTGTCTATGCGATGGCGGGCGAAAGCCCTGAACACAGCACAATCTGTTTTAATCTTTATGTCGCTATAGGCTTGCAGCTTAGAGACGGCACGTGTCGCGGGTATTCTCCAAACATGAAGGTGCGCGCTGATGAGGGCGGGCTTTATGCTTATCCCGATCTGGCTATCGTTTGCGGAGAACCTGTTTATCACGATGAGCAGCGTGATATGTTGGTCAACCCTACGGTTATCTTTGAAGTCTTATCGCCTTCAACTGAAAAGTACGATAGGGGAGAGAAATCTCTACGCTATCGCACGCAGATTGAGACCTTGCAGGATTATATTCTGGTCTCACAAGATCAACCGCGCATCGAGCGATTTTCACGCGAGCCGGATGGAACGTGGTCAAGTTCGGAGGTGAGCGGGCTGGCGGGCGTCCTTGCGCTCCCTTCGATTGGCTGCCAAGTCTCGCTGGCAGATGTTTACAGCAGAATTCCTTTCCCTGAGAATTAGCAGACAAACCTGATTGACTTCCTAAGCCCTGCCCGCGTGCGCTCATTTCCATAGCGCTATAGAGGCGCAATTCCGAAGCAGTTTGTCTTTTAGGATAGCAATCGCAAACCGCTCTAAAAGAAATGCCGCAACAGGGAAGTCGCGGCATTTTAATTTCGGTTAATTGTGATTCGCGGTTGAAGGCCGACTAGGGTCTGCCGAAGATGTCGCCAAGAATGCTTCCCGTGCGATTGCGATTGTTCGGGTAGTTCCTGCCGTAGCCGCCATTGCCGTCGTACTGGCGATAGCCCTGATTGTAGCCCTGCACGAAACCGTTACGATACGCCTGCTTGTAACCTTCCCTGTTGCCGTAAGAAGAGTTGTAGCCGTTGGTAGCGTTCTGGTAGTAGTGAGACCTTTGCGGGCTGTAGCTCTGGCGGCGCTGCGCGTCGCTTGCGCCTGTGTTTAAGCCTGCTTGATAGCCATTCTGTTGAGCGATCTGGTAAACATTGTAGCCGTTGTTTCCATATCCGCCGTAACGTCCATTGTTGCCGTAACCACCGTTGTTACCGTAGCGGCCATTGTTATAATCCCCGTTACGGCCATAGCGGTCATCACGACGGTCGCGGCGATTATCGCGGTCGCGGTAATCTCTGTCACGATCACGACGATCCTGACGATAGTCGCCGTCACGTCTGTACTGTGCCTGAGCAGTCGTACTCGATATGATGGCGATGCCAAGCAGCAGAGAGAGAGAGAAGACTGCTCCCCAGACCTTTTTCCACATTTGATTTGAATTCATACTAAACCTCCCTTTCCAGAAACGAGACTACAACTCGCGTGCCGTAAGATAGAGGCGCAGCTATTATTAATTTCTCGTGCTGATTATCTTGCATCAGCGATACGTAGAAACACTATATCGTATGGCTCTATTCCTAATCGTTGATTTGTTTGAAGACGCTCTTCTCACGCAAACTGCCCGGCGGCAAAGCCTGACGCCCATGCCCATTGAAAATTGTAGCCGCCGAGCCATCCTGTCACATCCACCACTTCGCCTATCATGTAGAGTCCCTGTACGCGTTTAACCTCCATCGTGCGCGAAGAGAGTTCACTGGTGGAAACTCCGCCTGCGGTAACTTCAGCTTTCCTGAAGCCTTCCGTGCCCGAAGGTGTGATGCGCCAGTCGTGTATCTTTTCGCTAATCTCCTGAAGCGCGGCGGGCGTGTACTGCTTGAGCGGTCTTGAGGGCGCGTAAAGGTTGCACCAGCTTTGCGCGAATCGTCTGGGCAAGCGCTGCGATAAAAGAGTTGCTAATTCGACGGCGGGGTTATGGTTCTCAGCAAAAATCTCGTGGGCGTTCTGTCCGGGCATGAGGTTGATTGACACTTCTGCGCCCGGCTGCCAGTAGGAGGAGATTTGCAGGATGGCAGGGCCGCTCAATCCTCTATGCGTAATTAAAATGTTTTCTCGAAACTCTTTGCCGAGACAGCTCACCGTCGCGTCAATCGAGACGCCGCTCAGTTCTATCAATCGTCTTTGCGTCTCTTGTGTCAGAGTCAGCGGAACAAGAGCGGGTCGCGCCTGCTCAATCTGCAAGCCGAACTGTCTTGCGATGCGGTAGCCGAAATCCGTCGCACCCAGAGTCGGGATAGAGAGTCCGCCTGTGGCTATCACGAGCGATGCGGAGACGAAACTTCCGTGATCCGTTTCAATCCTGAAGGCATCATCCTTGCGCACGCCGAGGACTTTGCAACGGCAGAGGATTTCAACATTTGCCCGTCGGCATTCTTCCAGAAGCATCTGGATGATCTGTTGAGAGCTACCGTCGCAGAAGAGTTGGCCCAGCTTCTTTTCGTGATAGGCGATGCGATGTTTTTCAATCAGGGAGATAAAATCGGAAGGCGTGTAACGCGCAAGCGCAGACTTGCAGAAGTGCGGGTTGGCGGAGATGAAGTTTTCCGCGCTCGTGTTTGTGTTTGTGAAATTGCAACGCCCGCCGCCAGAGATCGCAATCTTTTTCCCGACGCGCTCGTTGTGCTCGATAACTAAAACCTTGCGCCCGCGTTTTCCGGCTTCAATGGCGCAGAAAAGACCTGCGGCCCCTCCGCCGATGACGATTGCATCTTTTTCACGCAGAGCCTTCACGCAAGATGTTCAAGGCGGTGGCGAGCTTTTGTAATCTGCCTGTTGATGCTGGCCGCAGTCTCCGCGAGGCTGTCTTTACCGCGTGCCGCATCCTCTTCGACCGAGAGCTTGAGGCGATAGAGGTTGTCCTGTTTGATTCTCTTGATGCCAAACTCGACTGTGCGCCTCTCTTCTTTGAGCCTGAGAAGCTTGCCGGTGAGGTCTTCCGTCTCTTCTACGGCGTGCGCGCTGGCGCAGTATGATCTTAGCTCTTCATCGCCGAGGAGCGTGTGCAGGCTGTCAATGTCGCCTTCACGATAGGCGCGGTTGGCTTCGGCCATCACGCTGTGGCGGCGTCGCGCTTCCGCTTCGTCTGCGGCATGGTCAGGATGAAAGAGCCTCGCCACCGACCAGAAGAGTTTGCGAAGTCCTTTCCTGCCGTTCTCGGAGGTGAAGGCACGTCTCTCGCTATGATCTTCCGTCTCTTCGCTCTCCACCTGATGCTCGACGCCGAGCGTGCGCGCCTCAGCCTGCTTGATTGCGCGCTCAATCTCTTCGAGTTCGGCGAGACGGCTGCCGACGACCTGAGTGTAGAGG
>JBAWGU010000886.1:0-6816 GCA_049593215.1 Pyrinomonadaceae bacterium | reverse complement strand
GGATTGTGCAGTGCGTGGTTTTCAAAAAGGCTGTTGCGCCGGAGATATGGGACGCGCTGGATGGCTTGGGTCAGGAATCGTCTCTGATTGTGCGCGGCACTGTGCGCGCGGACGAGCGTGCGCCGGGAGGGTTTGAGATTGACGTGACACAGGCGGAAGTCTTGCAGTCGGCGCATGAGTATCCGATTACGCCGAAAGAGCATGGCACGGAATTTTTGATGGACCACCGACATCTGTGGCTGCGCTCGCGCCGACAGCACGCGATTTTGAAAGTTCGCCACACGGTCATCAAGGCTGTGCGCAATTTTCTCGACAACGATGGCTTCACGCTTCTTGATGCTCCAATCTTTACGCCCGCCGCGTGTGAAGGCACGACGACGCTTTTTGAAGTTGACTACTTTGGCGACGACAAAGCCTATCTCACCCAATCGGGCCAGCTTTACAACGAAGCGACGGCGGCGGCGTTTGGAAAAGTTTATTGCTTCGGCCCGACATTCCGCGCAGAGAAATCAAAGACGCGCAGGCATCTGACGGAATTCTGGATGGTTGAGCCTGAGATGGCCTACGCTACGCTCGACGATGTGATGAATCTGTCCGAGCGTTTTCTTTCGTACATTGCCGAGCGTGTTTTGGAAGAGCGTCAGGAGGAATTGAAAATTTTGGAGCGCGATACAGCGAAGCTGGAAGCCATCGTGCCGCCGTTTCCGCGCGTTCATTACGATGATGCCGTGAAGATGCTTCACGAAGCGCACGAGCGCGGCGAGATTGAGACGCGATTTGAATGGGGCGGAGATTTCGGTGCGCCTGACGAGACTCTGATTTCGAGCAAGTTTGATAAGCCTGTGATGGTCCATCATTATCCTGCTGTGGTCAAAGCTTTCTACATGGCGCGCGATGCGGAGCGGGCAGAACTCGCGCTCGGCGTGGATGTGCTCGCACCCGAAGGCTACGGCGAAGTTATCGGCGGAGGCGAGCGCGCAACCTCTTTAGATTTCCTGCGCGAGCAGCTTGCCATACACAATCTGCCTGAAGAGGCTTTCAACTGGTATCTGGATTTGCGGCGTTATGGCAGCGTCCCGCACGCAGGCTTCGGCATGGGGATAGAACGCTGCACCACATGGATGTGCGGCATCGAGCACATACGCGAAACGATTCCATTTCCCAGAATGCTCTACAGGCTAAGACCTTAAAGACAGTCAGGAATCTAAAGTCTGGAGTCTTGAGTCAAAAACGAAAAGCTCTCAGTATTCCGACTCCAGACTTTAGACTCCTGACTCCAGACTGGATTGACTATGAGTGAGACGCAAGAACACATCGTAACAATCTTTGGCGGGTCGCGTTGTCGTGAAGGCGATGCGGAGTATGCGCAGGCGCATCGAGTCGGCGAGCTTTTAGCCGAAGCGGGATATACGATCTGCACCGGCGGCTATCTGGGCGTGATGGAGGCCGCGAGTCGCGGCGCGCGTGAGCGCGGAGGCCGCGTGCTTGGCATCGTGATGAATCAATTCAAGGCCGAGCCGAATCGTTATCTCACAGACAAAGTTGCGACGGCACATTTTTATGAGCGGCTGCAAAATTTAATCACGCGCTCAGTCGGTTTCATAGCTTTGCGCGGCGGCATGGGCACTGTGACGGAAGTTTCTCTGGTCTGGAATAAACAGCAAACGCGCGTGATCGAGCCGCGCCCACTGGTCCTTCTGGGAGATTGCTGGCCGCCTGTCGTGGAAGCATGGCGTCGCTCGCTCGATGTTAGAGAAACGGATGTGAGCGTTCTTGATTTTGCCTCAACTCCCGAAGAGGCTGTTTCAATCATCAAGGAAAAATCAAAAGGAGTCACATTATGACTTGCCCTTCATGCGGCGTATCTCTCCAGGAGGGAGCGGGGTTCTGCGGCTCGTGCGGTTTTCGTTTGAATGAGGCGCAGAGCCAGCAACAATCTGCGGGTGGCGCGCAAAGCTACGCTCAGCAGGGAGGCGCGGGCGGCATCAACATTGATGAAGACGCGCGTGGGCAGGGTCGTGGCTATAGTTACGAGATTATGCACCAGCCTGCTTTCTCGCTCGCGGTGGTCCAGCTACAGCAGGAGCAGTCCATCCTTGCCGAAGCAGGCGCGATGGTTTCGATGTCTGCCAATGTTGAGCTGCAATCGCAGATGAAAGGCGGCTTGATGGGCGCGCTCAAACGCGCGGCAGGCGGCGAATCAGCATTCGTCTCAACATTCACTTCGCGCAACGGGCCGGGCGAAGTGACGTTTGCGCCGGGTGCGCCCGGAGACATTGCGGCCATTGAGTTGAACAACCAATCCTTCTTCGTTCAATCAAGCTCGTATCTGGCAGGCGATGCGAGTCTGAATGTTGATACGAAGTGGGGCGGAGCGAAATCTTTCTTCGGCGGTGAAGGTCTCTTCGTGTTGCTTGTGCAGGGCACAGGCTTGCTGCTCGTCTCTTCCTACGGCGCGATTCATCGCAAACGTCTTAGTGCGGGCGAACGATACGTCGTTGACACGGGCCACCTCGTCGCATGGGAGGGGACGACGCAATACACTCTACGCAAGGCCGCAGCAGGTTTCTTCCGCAGCATGATGAGCGGTGAAGGCATCGTCGCGGAGTTTAGCGGGCCGGGCGAGATTTTGATTCAAACGCGCAACCTGCAAGCTCTGGCCGCGCTCCTCAAGCCTTTCTTCCCCACGCAATCGGGCGGCGGCGGAGGCGGCTTTAACATCAATCTTGGCGGATGAGAGTTGATCGGCATGAAAGACGTGTGAACTGATGAGCGAAACGGTACTTGAAAATCAGACGCAAAAAACTTCGCCAACGAAACCCGGAACGGGAAAGCGCGTCAGCATCATCGGCGTGCCTCTGGGCTTTGGTTGCAGCATGGCAGGCGTTGATATTGGACCTGCTGCCTTGCGCGTTGCGCGTCTCAATCCACGCATCGCGCAACTCGGCTATGAAGTGCGCGATCTTGGCGACATGCGTATCCCTCGCCCGAACTTCACGCCTGAGCCGAATGACAAGCTGAAATACGTGAAAGAGATCAGCGCGGCGTGTGAAGAGTTAGCAACCGATGTGCATAAAGTTTTAGAGAGCGGCGAGCTGCCCATCATTCTCGGAGGCGATCATTCGATTGCGATTGGATCAATCGCGGGCGTGGCCTCTTTCTATCGTGAACGCAGCGAGACGCTCGGCCTCATCTGGTTCGACGCTCATGCAGACATGAACACGCCAGAAACTTCTCCGTCGGGCAACATTCACGGGATGCCGCTTTCGGCGCTGCTCGGCTATGGCGCGCACGAGTTGACGCACGTTGCGGGCTTTGCGCCAAAGATTGATCCGCGCTTCTGCGCTCATATCGGAGCGCGAGACGTTGACGAAGGCGAGCGCGAGATGATTCGTCGTCTTGGAATGCGCTTCTTCACCATGCGCGAGATTGACGAGCGCGGCATGAGCGCGTGCATGGATGAAGCTATTGCTATTGCTTCACGCGCGTCGGCGGGCTACAGCGTGACGCTTGATGTGGATGCGCTCGATCCCGGTGACGCGCCGGGTTCCGGCACGGTCGTGCGCGGCGGACTCACTTATCGTGAATCCCATTTCGCCATGGAGAAGATTGCAGAAGCAGGCGGGATGCGCTCGCTCGAAGTCGTTGAGATTAACACCGCGCTCGATGTCAATAATCGCACAGCCGAACTCGGCGTTGAGCTAATCTTATCTGCGCTTGGAAAAACAATACTTTGATTAAGTCGTGAGTCTAAAGTCTGGAGTCTGGAGTCAGAGAGCAAAAAGCTTTTCTGTCTTTTGACTCCAGACTCCAGACTCCAGACTCCAGACTTTTAACTATGGCGAAAAAGATTCGGGTGGGTGTGATTTTCGGGGGGCGTTCGGGTGAGCATGAGGTTTCGATTCGCTCTGCGCGTTCTGTGATTGAGGCTTTGGACAGGAAGAAGTATGAGGTTGTGCCGATTGCCATCGGGAAAGAAGGGAAGTGGCTCTCGCCCGCAGAATCTTCGCGCCTGCTTCCCGAAAAAACAGGGTCGCTGCTGCCACAGAGAATACGTGATGCAAGTCAGGACGTAGCGATACTTGGCGACCCTTCACGCAACGGCCTCGTGTCGCTCAGTACGGAAAATAGAATTGAAGCTTCGCAGCCGCTGGATTTAATCTTTCCGGTCCTTCACGGCACGTATGGCGAAGATGGAACGCTGCAAGGTCTCTTGGAGATGGCTGGCGTGCCTTACGTCGGTTGCGGCGTTCTCGCATCCTCTTGCGGCATGGACAAGGTAGTGATGAAGGCTCTCTTCAGAGATGCCGGATTGCCAATCTGCAAATACACTTGGTTCCTGCGCACGCAATGGGAAGCGAACCGTGAGACGATTGAGCGCAGGGTCGCGCGCGAGATAGGTTTCCCGGCATTCGTCAAACCCGCAAATCTAGGCTCATCTGTTGGAGTTTCCAGAGCCACGGACAAGAGTTCTCTGCGGCAGGCGATTGAACTCGCCGCGCGTTATGACCGCAAGGTGATAGTGGAAGAGGGTGTTGACGCGCGCGAGATTGAATGCGCCGTGATGGGCAATGAAGAGCCTGAAGCAAGCTTGCCCGGCGAATACGTTGTGTATGACAAAGCCGCTTCGTTTCTGGATTACACGGAAAAATATTCAGGCACAGGCCATGTCGAGTTCATTGTGCCAGCGCGCCTCTCAAAATCCATGACCGCGCGTATTCAAAAGATGGCGACACGCGCATTTCAATCCATTGACGGCTCCGGCCTCGCCCGCGTGGACTTCTTTTTAACACGCGACACGAACGAACTGCTCATCAACGAGCTTAACACTCTGCCCGGACTCACAGACGTTTCCGGTTACCCAAAGATGT
This sequence comes from Pyrinomonadaceae bacterium, assembly GCA_049593215.1. GTDB lineage: Bacteria > Acidobacteriota > Blastocatellia > Pyrinomonadales > Pyrinomonadaceae > JBAWGU01. The sequence goes on along the minus strand of JBAWGU010000886.1, from coordinate 1,945 downwards.
GGGAAGCCTCTGGTCGCCCTTTCCCCGAAGTCATTGACCACCTCATCACCCTCGCCCTCGCGCGCCACAAAGAAAAATCACGCAACGAGACAAGCCTGTAAAGCAGTTTTCGGTTTACAGTTTTCAGTTTTCAGAGAAAAGCTTTTTCGTATTATGAAATTTGAAATCTCAAATCTCAGATGCGACTCAACCAACTGAAAACCGAAAACTGTAAACTGTAAACTGTAAACCGTTACTGCTTTTGCGCCCGGTAGCCTTTGCGTGTGCGTGCGCTCAGTTGTGGGCGAGAGAGTTTGATTTCGATTGTGCGCCAGCGTCCGTCGCGTGCGCGGTTGGATGGACGATAAGCGATGGTGTATTGATTGCCTAACTCTTCTGCGATGCCTGCGAAGGCGTCACGCATGGCAGGGCCGCCCGGCGTGCCTACGTATCGCCCGCCACTCTTACTCGTAAAATTTTTGAGCGAACCCGCCGCGTGCGCATCGCGCGAGGCTGGTCCTCTCTCCGGTGTCGCCGACATGTCAACAGCGTAAATGGTGACGCCCGCAGCCAGCGCGCGGTCAAGAGCTTTACCTTCAGAAGCCTTGCTCGCCGTGTCTGCCCCGTCCGAGAGGACGACGATTGCGCGTCTCTTCTCCGTGCGTCCGGCCAGATCGTTTGCCGCGCTCATCACTGCGTCGTTAAGCACTGTCATGCCCTTAGCGCGAATCTCGAACGCAAGCGGCGGAAGATCGCGGCTTGAAGAAAACTCCTGCAACTGTTCCACCTTGGAATCGAAGCGATAGACGGCGGCAGAGTCTTCCCCGCGAAGCCCGTCAAGAAAACGCACAGCCGCGCCGCGCGCCATTGTCAAACGCTCCTCCATGCTGCCCGAAGTGTCCAGCAGCACAGCCGCAGCAAACGGCGTCACTTCATCTCCGAAAACCGTTACGGCCTGCTCCTTCCCATCCTCAAACACCTTAAAGTCGGAACGGCGCAGCCCATGTACAAACTTGCCATTCTCATCAACCACCGTCACGTTAAGCAGGACCAGTTCCGAATTAACACGCACCACATCATCATCGTCTTGCTGCTGCGCGAAGCACGTGAGAGGGAAGAGCAATGAAAGAAGGAGGGCAGCCAGCAGCCATGTGGATTGCACCTTGTTATTCCGTTTCTTGTTTATCGAGATCATAAATACCTTGAAAGGTCGCCTAACGGGTAAAGCCGCGCACGTAGCGTATGATTTCCAGAAGCTCGTTAGCTCGCTCTATGACAAAAGTAGAGATAACGAGGCGAGGCGTTTTTTCGACGCCCTTGTGCATCGCTTCCGAAATATCCGCCGCTTGCGCAAGCGCAGTTTCAAGTTTTTGCGGAACCTCTTTCAGCGTCACTTCGCCTTCAGAGCCTCCCGCTTCGCTGCGAATCCGACGTGTGATCTTTTCCAAACGCTCTAGCTTCTTTAGATCATCTGGACCCAGATGTTTGTTGCTTGCATAGTTGGCGCGCAGTTCCGTCCCCAATCTTGCCGCTTCGCGCGCACGTTCCAGATTCTCACGATACTCTTTCTCGGCATACCTCAGCTCACGTCGCTTCAACATCTCCTGTATAGGTGTGCCAAACATGGCATCCGGGGTTGAAGGGGAAGACGATTTATCCGCAGGCATTGAGCTGTCTGTGCTATTAGCAGACGAACTCTGAGCCTTCACCCACAGGGAGCAGAAGAGAATTATAGCGATGAGCGGAAGCGCGCGGCGTGTCACCATTGAGCTTTGAGCAGAACTTTCTCAAGCAATCCTGTGCAAGAAACGACCACAGGGATTTTAGTCGCAACACCTCGAAACGAGCAAGCAAAACCACTTTATAATGCCGTGTAACCTTAAAAGGTAAATCAACGGTTGTCTGTTTTTCAACTTGAACAATTTAGACAGGCAGATTAAGGAAAAGAATCAATGCCCCAACCTCC
>JBAWGU010000885.1:0-3671 GCA_049593215.1 Pyrinomonadaceae bacterium | reverse complement strand
CTCCAGCGCGTTCGTAGTAATCATTTGAATCCCCGCCGCAGTCACGCGCTTATCAAAACCTGCGCGCTCGCTCGTTGAGCCTGCCAGCAGACGCCCGTCAAGACGCGGCACGACGTAACCGCGCGGGCTGTAGATGACGTGGCGCGACAGGCGCGGCTTCGTTTCAAAACAGAGCATCTGCCCGCGCACGGGTTCAATGCGAATGTTCGGAACGTGCATATCAGTTGAAGAGAGAGACGAGGTCCACGCGCCGCTTGCGACAACAACCCTCGGAGAACTGATAAAGCCCCGCGCAGTCTCAACGCCTTCGACGCGCCCGCGCTCTATGCACAGAGATTCGACAAGCGTGCCTGTCATCAAACACACGTTCAACTTCTCAACAGACGTGGCGAGCGCAGCGACTAGACGACGATTCTCAACCTGCACGTCCAGAGGAAACCTGAGCGCGCTGCGCACATCTTCAGAGATGCAAGGCTCAAGCTCGCGCGCCTCGGTCCCGCTCAACCTCTCGACAGGCAGGCCCGCGTCAGTCTGCCAAACGTAACGATTGAGCGTTTCTCTTTCGTCCTCTTCCGTGAAAGCCAGGTAGAGAGTTCCCGTTCTCTCAAGCTCGATGTCCGTGCCCGTCTCTTCGCGCAGCGCGTCTGCGAATGCAGGATAGAGGTCGCGGCTCGCGTAGGCCAGCTCGAAAAATTTATCCGCCGCGTCAGCTTCAGCCTGCGGCGCAAGCATTCCTGCGGCGGCGGAAGAAGCCTCTGCGCCGATACTTCCCCGCTCAATCAGAGTCACAGACAGGCCGCGCTGAGAGAGCGCACGCGCGACCACCAAACCCGCCACGCCTCCGCCAACCACAACTGCATCCGCCGTCTTTCCTCTCACCAACGATTTTTGATTTCGCATTGATTAAAACTTGCTGGTATGATGCAAAACAAAAGATGTCCATTGTCCGTAGTCAGTTGTCCGTTGTATGTGTTTGCCGAGTTATCGGCTAAAGATAAGCAGTCACGACGCGGCACACTCAGAAACAACTGACAACGGACCACTGACCACTGACAACTACTTATGAAACATACTATCACACTCATACCGGGCGACGGCATCGGGCCGGAAGTCTCTTCGGCTGTGGTGCGGATGATTGAGGCGGCGGGCGCGCAGGTGGAATGGGAGACGCATTACGCGGGCGCGCAGGCGCTCGAAAAATTCGGCAACACGCTCCCCGACGACTTGCTTGAATCAATCAAGCGCAACAAGGTCGCGCTCAAAGGACCAATCACCACGCCCGTCGGCAAAGGCTTCACTTCCGTCAACGTCGGCCTGCGTAAAGCCTTAGACCTCTACGCCAACCTGCGGCCCGTGCGCGCTCTGCCCAACGTGCCTTCGCGCTATCCCGAACTCGATCTCGTCGTCGTGCGCGAAAACACCGAAGACCTTTATTCGGGCATAGAGCATGTCGTCGTGCCCGGCGTCGTAGAGAGCATCAAGATCATCACAGAGAAAGCCTCTACGCGCATCGCACGCTTCGCCTTCGAGTATGCAGAGCGCGAGAGCCGCAAGAAAGTGACAGCCGTGCATAAGGCCAACATCATGAAGCTCTCCGATGGTCTCTTCCTGGACTGCTTTCGCAAAGTCGCAGAAAGCCATCCTCAGATAGAAGCTGACGACAAGATTGTTGACAACGCCTGTATGCAACTCGTGATGCGGCCCGAACAGTTTGACATCATGCTGCTCGAAAATCTTTACGGCGACATCGTATCGGATTTGTGCGCGGGTCTGATCGGCGGCCTCGGCCTTGTGCCCGGCGCAAACATTGGCGAACTCGGCGCGGTCTTTGAAGCCGTTCACGGCTCTGCGCCCGACATCGCCGGACAGGGCATTGCCAACCCGACCGCGCTCCTGCAATCCAGCATCCTCATGCTACGACACTTAGGCGAGCGCGAGCCTGCGCAAAGACTCGAATCAGCGATGCTCAAAATTTTCGAGGAAGGCAAAGTGAGGACGCGCGACATCGGGGGCGAAGCAGGCACGTTTGAGTTTGCGGACGCGATTATTCACGCGATGACTTAGTTGCGTTGAAGTTTCGCGCAAAGGCGCAAAGGCGCAAAGAAGAACGCTAAAAGGTTGAATGCTTCAACACCCTTGCGTGCTTTTCTTCGCGCCTTTGCGCCTTTGCGTGAACCCTCTATTCCTTCCCGCTTAAAACAACCCCGCCATTCTGCAAACCCGTGTACGCATCCGGCACGACGAGGCCGAGCCACGGGTCTGAGCGCGGCGACATGAAGAGTTGGGCATAGACTCTTTCGTTGAGGCCGTCCAGATCGTTCAAGTATCTGTTGCCAATAAGCCACGCGTGAATCTGCGTGTGCAGCATATACTCGTTACGCACCGTGTCGAGCGCGAGGTTGCTTTGAAACTTCTCTATCAGATTCGAGATCAGGTTGTCGTTTGTCATCGCCTGCGCCGCCTGCCCATTTATCTCGCGCAGGTTTTGATTCTGGCGGCGTATGAGATAGCGGCTCATCTCGTCAAGCCGCGCCTCTTCTACGTGAAGCGATGCAATCTTCAACCACGCTTCGTCGTTTGTGGCCTGTTGAAGATTGCGCGCATCGTAGGTGATGGCGTTGATGGTCCCAATTTCCGAGATGGCTTTGGTGACAGCCATTCTTGCGGCGGCACGCGCGCTCGGCGGATGCTTGTCATCAGCGTTTCGCGCTTCGATAGCAGGAACCTTCACGCCGACCTTCTCGGCATCGCCCGCCCAGTCTCTCGCAATCGCGTCAATGCGAGCGTCGTGATAGGCGCGCAAGGTCTCCCAGCTTTGCTGCGCTTTTTGTCCGGCGACTTTTTTTGCAACTGCTTCGGCTTGCGTCAACTCGCGCAGGAAAGTCTGCGGGCCGTAGAGTCCGGGCAGAGCGTCAACGACGCGGCCTTCCGCATCGAGTATGTAGTGAATGCTGTTGCCTGTGATGGTGGTCTCGAATTTTCTTCCGTCGCCGTAATCAATCGTGATGCGCGGCGCGGGGCGCACGCTCTTCCAGTGAAGAATGAAACGCTCGCGCAGGGCGGCGGAGATTTCCGCGTTGCTGTAGAGCGCGGTGCGGAAGAAGCGACTGTTGGCGCAGCTCAGTTCCTCATTAAGATTGCCAAGCAATCTTAATGAGAGAATCGGTTTGCCGCTCTCTTTCGCCGCCGTCTTCGCGCGCTCGAAATCCGTGTACCAGTAGAGCATTGAAAGATAATCGTTGCGCTGCTGGCTGACCGCATCGAGCGCGGCGGCGAGGCGTTGCCACTGAGGGCTGTTGAAATCTGCATCCCCACCCGTCGCGTGACGCTTAATCTCATCAGCGTGGACTTCAAAGAGGACGCGCAATCCGGCTGGCCCCAGAGCGCGCAGTTCGGCGATGGCCTGAGCGGATTCGGAAGAATTTTCAGAGACAGCCTTGCGCGCCAGAGCTTCCGTGTTGGGGCTGGCGTAGGTAAGAGCCGCAGATGCAAGGCAAAGAGAAATCAGGATAACGAAACGAGAGAAGAATCTGGCTGGCATGGATAAACCTCCTCATTTGAAGAAGAAACGGGCCGCGAGGCGCTTTGGGGCTTTGAATGTTTTCGTGCCGATTTAGTTGTCCGGCAGTGATAGAACGGAGTTTCTTCGCGCCTTTGCGCCTTTGCGCGAA
>JBAWGU010000884.1:0-7651 GCA_049593215.1 Pyrinomonadaceae bacterium | reverse complement strand
GGATTGTGTGGCATCAAGACTCTGCGCCCTCTGCGTCTCTTGATGCGGACGCTGCGTTAAAACGGACTTAGGATAAATCTCAACTGATAAGAGAACCGGAACTGTAGAAACCAGCCTTGCTCCCGGTAAATTCATGATGTCCACAATTGTTCACATGCACCGGGACATCTGTCTCAGCTAATTGACACCACTCTCACCGCACGCTACCGGGTCATCCCGGCTTTTCCGCTTGATTCAGGCAGAACGTCTCGATGCTTGGGATGGAATGATTGTTGCTCTCTTTCCGCATCGAACCTCGCTTTACCGCTCAACGGGACTACTCCTCTTCACGTGAGCCTCAAATCAACCTGACCTCTGCGGTATTCTCGACCCGCCGCACGCCCAGTTTAAGGTTACTCACTGCTAACCTTGAGATAGAAGAAGGAGAACAAATGAAGATCACAATCGCTCTCGTGGCGAGCTTGCTGCTCGCTCTGTGCGTTTCCTCTCAACTGACGACCGCCGTTAGGGGCGACAGCTCCACGTCGGTTTCAGCTTTACCGACACCAACGCCTGTAAAGGAGCCTACTACGACGGAGCTTGAAAAGAAGTTGAAGCCCATCAAGGATGACGGGAAACCCATTAAGACAATCGCCAGAATTGATTGCTCGAAAGGGGGTTGTCCGGGCGGATTGACAGGGACGATCACTCTGGTTGATAAGCTCCCGCCCGACATTGCGAGTTTCACTTGCGGAGAAATTGAAATTAGCCTGCACAAGATTCTGCCCAATAAAAGGATTGACGGAGGGGTAGTAGCAGGAGCTAAAGCCAAAGGTGATATTGGCACGGGCAAGTGCCAATATGAGATCAAGAATTTACCTGCAAATCAACCATTGGAAGCTGGGATAGGTGCGGAGATAGCACACGACTATCCTGCTTGTGCCCATGAGGTTGCACTGAACGTCTACTCTCGCAATTCGGATATAAACCCCATCCCTTCAGGCAAGAAACTAACGCATGACTTCAAGATTGCTCTGACGTGTGATAACGCTCCACATTAATTGAAACTGCGCGTTTCACAAGCGCGCAGCACTATCTGACCGTGTTCCTCTCAAGTAACCTCGGAGCACGCGAATATATCAAGGCCCAACTGGCGCTGTATGTCGGTTGGGCCTTGTTGTCTCTAGAATTAGCGCCAATTCGGAAAGGGACAGTCAACGTTGGCCTGTAAGCACGCCTAATTCTAAAGAAAACATCTCAGGTTCCATTAGAAGCAAAGAAGTTTCCAATGGAAACAGGCAAGTTTCTATTGGAATCTCGCCTGTTTCCATTGGAAGATGCGAAGTTTCCTTTGGAAGCAAACGAGATTCCATCGTAAACAACGGAATCTCTATTAGAAATATTAAAGTTTCCAACGGAAGCAACGGAGTTTCCATTGGAAACAAGCGTGCTTCCAATGAACGCTCAAGCGTGTAACATCGAATTTTTGCTTTCGCGTTCGGAAAATTTCTGCTATAGCTTTCAAATCATTTTTAAACATAGCTGATGGTCTTCTTCTATTTACTCCTCCTCGTTCCGCTCTCGCTTGCGCTGGCCTATTTCGGCGCACCGCCGCTCTGGGTCTTTGTCGCGGCGCTAGTCGCCATCATCCCGCTCGCGGAATGGATAAGGCGCGCGACCGAGCAGGTTTCCGAACACGCAGGCTCTGTCATCGGCGGACTCTTAAACGTCACGTTCGGCAACAGCGCAGAGTTGATACTTGCGCTCTTCGTGCTGGCCGAAGGAAACACGCGCGTCGTGAAGGCGACGATTACGGGTTCGATTGTCGGCAACAGTCTGCTTGGGCTTGGTCTGGCGATTATCGTCGGCAGTTGGGGGAGAGAGAAGCAGACTTTTTCGCGCGAGCGCTCAGGTCTGCTCTCAAGCCTGCTCATACTCTCTGTCATCGCGCTTCTCATCCCCGCGCTCTTCGATTACACAGAGCGCGGCCTGCTCGCTGCCGAGCAAACCGGCGCGCTCGAACAACACCTGAGTCTGGGCGTTGCCATCGTGCTGATACTTGTTTACGTCGGCAACCTCATCTACACGCTGGTCACGCACAAGGACGTGTTCGCCGGTGAAGACGAGCACAAGGGTAAGCCCGCGTGGTCGCTCAAAAAGGCGCTCGCTATTCTGTTGGGCGCAACTGTGGCGGTTGCTCTGGAAGCAGACCTCGTTTCCGGCGCGCTGGAGCATACAGCCACTGCGCTTCACCTGACGCCCTTCTTCTTAGGCATCATCGTGCTGCCGCTTGTCGGCAACGCCGCAGAATATTTTTCCGTGATCTACTTCGCGCGCAAAGGCCAGATGGGTCTGGTGATGAACATCGCCGTCGGCGCGTCAATTCAAATCGTGCTGCTCACCGCGCCTCTGCTGGTCTTAATCTCACACGTCATGGGCCATCCGATGGACCTCGTTTTCGTCAACCCGCTTGAGCTGATCGCCGTCGCCGGAGTCGCCTTCGCCGTCAACTCCATCGCGCAGGACGGCGAGACGACATGGTTTGAGGGCGTGCTCCTCCTTGCCGTTTACGCACTGCTCGCGCTCGCCTTCTTCTTCGTCGCGCCTTGAAGAGAAACGATGGACGCGAAATGATGAACGATGAATGATGAACGATGAGTGAAAGAGCAAAAGCTTTTTCTTACTGCTCATCAGGCATCGTTTCATAAGGGATGACGCACGCGCTCTCGTCAATCTCTACCTTCGCTTCTGCATCTTCGACAGCGTGCTTCTCATCCTTCTCAAAGAGTCGCTCTTGCACGGGGTCTAGTCCGAGCATCTGGCGTATGGGAGCGAAGCTGCGGCGGTGTATGGGGAGCACGCCGTGTTCTTTGAGCGCGCGATAGTGCGCGGGCGTGCCGTAGCCTTTGTGTGAGGCGAGGCCGTAGCCCGGATATTGTAAGTCAAGCTCTGCCATGTGAGCGTCGCGCGTCGTCTTGGCGATGATTGAAGCGGCGGCGATGCTCGCCGAGAGCGTGTCGCCGCGAATGATGCCGCGCTGCGGCGACGGGCACTGAGGAATTTTTCGGGCATCAACTAAAACGAAGTCAGGCGTCTGCTGCAATCCTTCTACGGCGCGACGCATCGCCAGAAGCCCTGCATGATAGATGTTCAGCTTATCAATCTCTTCAACTTCCGCGCGCCCCGTCGCCCAGCAGAGCGCGTCCCGCTTTATCTGCGCGGCAAACTCTTCGCGCTTCGCTTCGCCAAGAATTTTTTTGGAATCATTCAACCCGCGCAGCCTGTAATTTTTCGGAAGGATGACTGCGCCCGCGACCACAGGCCCGGCTAAGGGAGCCATGCCCGCTTCGTCAACGCCCGCGATGAGACGGAAGCCCTGCGCCCAGAGTTCCGTTTCAAACTGAAGAATCATGCGCAGGCGTTGCGCTTCCGCGCGATTCTTCCTTTGCCGCGCGCGAATCTGACGTGCCAAGGCTTGCGCTCCGCGTCTCGAATCAACGTCGAGAGCCTGTAGCAGACCTCTCGGAACAGTCCCCTGTTCGTTGAGAAAAAGTTTCTTCAACTCCGGGACGGGTTGAGCGAGAAGTTCTTCAAGCGAGGGCATACGTGATTTCACAGGCAGATAGCTTATCCGTTTTCTTCTGCGCTGCCAATTTGCGCACCTGTTCCTCTCTTCCCTTAGCGCATAAACAAAACGGGCGCGCTGGCATCAAGTCCGGCACGCCCGTCAAAAAGTTCAGTTGTTTATTCGCTTATTCCTCGTTCGTCTTTTGCAGCAGTCCGCGCAGTTTCATGCGCGCTTTGTGCAGTTGCGATTTGGACGTGCCGACGGCGCAGCCGAGCATACGCGCTATCTCTTCATGCTCGTAGCCTTCTATGTCGTGCAGGACGAAGACCGTGCGGTAGCCTTGCGGCAGTTGCGCCATAGCTTTGTCCAGGGCGATGCGGTCAATCACAGGCATACGGTCTTGATTCTCCGTGCCCGGCTCAATCCTGTCCGGCGTCTCTTCCTCCGTCGCAGTCTGTTCGTGACGCGCCTTGCGCTTGCGAAAGTGCATCAGAACCTGATTGACCGTCAGGCGGTGCAGCCAGGTCGTGAAGGCAGACGCGCCGCGAAAGCTCCCGATCTTACGGAAAAGTTGTATAAAAGCCTCTTGCGCGAGGTCTTCCGCTTCGGCAGCGTTCTGCGTCATGCGCAGGCAGAGAGAATAGACACGACGGGAGTGCCGCCTGTAAAGCTCCTCGAAAGCTGGCATGTCGCCCTCGGAAGCCTTGCGCGCCAGCACATGGTCTGAAAGCTTGGATTCTTTAGACTCCCCGCTCTGCGCGCCGCCGATACTTAAGAAATTAGGGTAAACTTCAGTAGTAGTCATAGCATCTAATAAGTGTCTGTGAACCCCTTTGTCCCCAATATCTTCACCTTCTCAAAAACAGTTCTTGACGGCGAAGACAACTGATATTATACTTAATACATCTTAAATATTCAAGTGAATTAAAGGTGAAGCAAGCGGAATGGAAGAAGCGGCGCCGATAATGGAGATAGAAGAAATCTTGAACGGTTTTACAGAAGTTATGTCGCGGCTGATGATTGACCAGTATCAGCAGCACATCGCGGAGCTGGATTTGACGCTGCCGCAGGCGCAGGCTTTAAGGATTTTGCGGCGCGGCCCTGTGACAACGGGCCAGTTGGGTGCGGAATTGAGGACTTCGGCTCCGGCCATCACGCAGTTGACGGATCGTTTAATCCGCAAAGAGTTGATTGAGAGACGCGCTGCCGCAGATGACAGAAGATGCGTGATTGTGGCGCTTTCGAGCAAGGGGCGGCGTCTGGTAGATCAGTTTCGCAAGCGCCGGAGCGAGATTTTCACGGGCGCGCTCGCCCAACTCAGCGAGGATGAGCGTGTGAGGGCTGTCGAGGCTCTGGAAAAGGTGCTCCGCGCGCTCGAAAATTATGAATCGAGCCGGAGCGTTGCGGCGTTTGAAGATTGTGGCGCAACAGGAAAAAGACAGAAAGAACAATCGGAAAAGACAAGAGGGTATTAAAGAAATGAGAAAAATCAAGAGCAGGATAATTACAATCGTCGCCATCGTTGCTTTGGCGACTTCTGCGGCCTTTGCCGCATCTAAACCGTCTGTCGAGCGTAGTCCGCAGGGCCAGCGCAACGAAAAAATTCGCAAGCAGCTCGTGACTCTGCCATACTACGGTGTTTTTGACAATCTGGCGTATAAGGTTGAAGGCGGGACGGTGACCCTTTACGGTCAGGTCGTGCGTCCGACGACACGCAGCGAGGCGGCGCGTCGTGTGGCTAAAGTAGAGGGCGTCGCGCGCGTCATCAACAACATTGAGGTCTTGCCGGTTTCAGGCTTTGACGATTCGATACGCTCTCGTGCGTATCGCTCGATAAATCGCACGGCGGGACTTTACCGCTACATGCTGGGCGTGAATCCTTCGATTCACATTGTCGTCAAGAACGGCAATGTGACTCTGGAAGGCGTCGTCAGCAACAAGGCCGACAAGACGCTCGCCTACATGGCGGTCAATCAGGTGCCGGGTGTTTTCTCTGTGACGAACAATCTGGTCGCAGAGAGCGAGTTGCCTCGCTAAGCGCGCATGAGAGAGCGCGTGGGAGCGTTCTAAATTGAAGGAAGGATTGCCGGATGGGTTTTTCGTAAAAGGAAGCCTGTCCGGCTAATCCCTTTGACAGAGAACTATTTTGACGGACGAGACGTAAAAATAGATTCTCGAAAAAATGTTCGAGAAACGAGAAGGGCCGGGGCGTAGGGCGCTTCTCTAAACTTTTTAGCGGCACTGCGAGAGGTTTACTAAAGATGAGTATGGATGAAAAGGATCAGAACGTAGGGTTGATGGATTTGAGCGGCGAAAGGTATTCGCCTTTTGCTGCGCTCAGCGAAGAATCTGAAGACGCCGTGAGGCCCGAAGACATAGAAGACGTGTTGCAGAAAATCGAAGGCTCGTCCCTCGCAGACGCAGACTCCGACGAATACCTGATTGAGCAGGCCACGCAGACGCCTGCCGACGAAGCGGAAGAACCTCTGGACGAAGACGCAGAGCTTGACCTCTCTGCCGGTGCGCCTGATAAGGCCAGCGATCCCGTTCGCGTTTACTTGCGCGAGATGGGCATCGTGCCGCTTCTCACGCGCGAAGGCGAAGTCGTTATCGCAAAGCGTATCGAGCGCGGCCAGATTAAAACTCAAAAAGCGATCACACGCTCGCCCATTGCTATCGGCGAACTCCTGAAGATCGGCGATGAGCTTGAATCCGGCAAACTGAACATACGTGATGTCGTCAACTTCTCGGACCAGACGGAGATGGAGGAGTTTGAAGACAAAGCTGACGAGTATCTGCGCTGGACGCTCGAAGGCATCACAAACGTTCGCAAGTACTACAAAAGGGGTTTGAAAGAGTGGGAGACTTTGCGCGCCGAGCAGAAGAAGCTGCGCGCCAAAACTTCCAGGAAACTGCTGCGCCTGAAGCGCAAGCTTGCGCGCACGCGCCTTGAGATTGCGCAGGAGATTTCAGGTCTTAACATCAAGGAGCAGACTCGCCAGCGACTGATTAAAGCTATCGCCTCGGTCCATCAGGAGGTTCGCTCCGCCGAGCGCGAGATAGACAAGTACACGGCGAAGCTTGAGAAGAAACGCATCAAGCCCGAAGAGCAGGCGGATTTTAAAAAGCATGTCAACGCCGCCAAGCGTCGCCTGCACAGCGTAGAGGCAGAGCACAACATCTCTGCCGTCGAGATCAAGCGCTCGCATCAATCAATCATCAAGGGCGAGCACGAAACCGCGCAGGCCAAGCACGAGTTGACGGAAGCCAACCTGCGTCTCGTCGTCTCGATTGCGAAGAAGTACACGAATCGCGGATTGCAGTTTCTTGACCTGATTCAGGAAGGCAATCTTGGATTGATGAAGGCTGTGGACAAATTCGAGTGGCGTCGTGGTTACAAGTTTTCCACTTACGCGACGTGGTGGATTCGTCAGGCGATTACACGCGCGATTGCGGATCAGGGACGCACGATTCGTATCCCTGTTCACATGATTGAGACGATTAACAAACTGCGCAGCACGGCGCGTTCTCTCGTTCAGGAGTTGGGCCGCGAGCCTACGAGCGAAGAGATTGCGAAGCGTATGGACATTCCCGTCTCGAAGGTGCGCCAGATTTTCAAGATGTCGCAGGAGCCGCTCTCTCTTGAGACGCCGATTGGCGACGAGGCGGACACTTCGCTGCGTGATTTCATCGAAGACACTTCGAGCGTCAACCCGCAGGATTCCGTGGTCGCTTCAAACCTGAGAGAGTTGACGGATCAAGTGCTGGCAACGCTCAGCCCGCGCGAAGAAAAGGTCATCAAGATGCGTTTCGGCTTGGGCAGCATCGGCGAAGAACACACGCTCGAAGACGTGGGGCAGGATTTCAACGTCACACGCGAGCGCATACGCCAGATTGAAGCGAAGGCTTTACGCAAGCTTCGTCATCCTTCGCGCGCACGCATCCTGAAGTCGTTCGTTGATGGGCAGCAGAAGTAACATAGGCGAAGCAAGACGCTTAATAGAAAGTGGGCCATGTTCAATTAAGAGCATGGCCCAAATTTTTTGCCATAAAACTCAATGTCAGAACCGCCTGCGGTAGCGGGCGGGTCGTGGTTTAAGCTGT
>JBAWGU010000883.1:0-3422 GCA_049593215.1 Pyrinomonadaceae bacterium | reverse complement strand
GAGTTGAACGAGTTCGCGCATCTCATCCATGTTGAGCAGAGCTTCAGGACGGCGCGGCTGTTGGCCCTGCCCTTGCTGCTGCCCTCTGCGATGGCGCGAGGAGCGATCACGCGAAGAGCGTCGCTTATCGAATGGTCTGGCACTGCCGCCCTGCTGCTGTCTCTCGCCTTCGCCTGAGCCTTGCGTCTGTTCAACGCCTGTTGGAGGCTGCTGCGTATCCTGTTCGCTCATCTTTTTCAGACTCCGTGATTGTTAATATGAAAGAAACTCGCTCACACGCCATCTTTCACTTACAAAGCGAAGAGCCTCAACAGCCTCGGTTCGTGCGCCCCGAAGGTCAAATTGAGGCTCGCGGCCAATCGAGCCGAAGCGTTCGACTTTTAGTTTATCTAAAAGCTCTCGCCTCGCTCCTGGAGATTATTGGTTTAACCTTACTCCGTGTCTTTCTCTTCAGCCGTTGATTCCGTCTTCTTCGCGCGACGACCACCTTCGGGCTTACTCTCTTCAGGCCCGGCGTCAGGCACTTTGCCCTTGCCGCGCGCCTTCGTGGTCTCTTCTTTTTCGTAAGTCTTGTCGGCCTTCTTGCCGCCTTGACGCGCGTTCGTCTCTTCTACTTCTTTGCTCGCCTTCGCCGTCTTCTTTTTGCCAGTGCCCGCAGACTTACGCTTGTTAGCGGATTCAATCGCCGCAACCTCACGCGGGTTGTCAACCAGCTCGATGATGGCGAGTTCGGCGTTATCGCCTGCGCGGTGGCCCAGCTTGATGATGCGCGTGTAGCCGCCCTGACGGTCCTTGTAGCGTTCGCCGAGTTCGTCAAAGAGACGCTTGACAGCAGCCACGCCAGCCGTGCGCGGAGCGCGTTGCTGCCCGCGTCTTCCGGCAGAAGGAGCCTGCTCACGATTGCCTGAATGAAAGAACGCGGCAGCCTGACGACGCAGGTGAACGGCCTGCACAGCAGCGTTGTCGCCTTCGAGATTCGAGGCGCGGCGCGAAAGCGTGATGATGCGCTCAACGAACGGGCGCAACTCTTTCGCCTTCGGCAGAGTCGTAATGATGCGCTCGTCGCGCGCGTTAATCAGAGAGGTTGCCAGATTGCGCAACATAGAGATGCGATGCTCCGTGTCACGACCCAATTTACGATGTGCCTTTTGATGTCTCATCTTCTTAGTAATGAGTGATGAGTGATGAGTGATGAGAAGAGAGCTTTTCGCTCATCACTCATCGCCTCATCACTCATCACTTCTTTCTTATTCTTCGTCGAGTCCGTAATCTTCCGTGTCGTGGTCGCGCCCGCCCGTGCCGGGAATGGGGTTGCCCTGTTCGTCAAAGTCCATCCCGAAATCAAGGCCCATGCTGTTGAGGATGTCTTTGATTTCGTTGAGAGACTTCTTGCCGAAATTCTTGGTGGCAAGCATCTCGCGCTCACTGCGCTGGACCAGATCGCGTATGGTGCGAATGTCCGCGTTCTTGAGGCAGTTGTAGGAGCGCACCGAAAGTTCAAGCTCGTCAACGCTCTTGTCAAGCACGTCGTTGCGCGGCAAGGGCGGTCGCTCCATTTTCGCGTAGGCGAAATCGTCCGTGTCCTCTTCAAAGTTGATGAAGATTGACATGTGGTCCTTAATCAACTTTGCGGCAAGGCCGATGGCATCGTCAGGTTTGACAGAGCCGTCCGTCCAGACTTCAATCGTGAGCTTGTCAAACTCCGTGTTCTGTCCAAGACGCGCAGCCTCAACGGTGTAATTAACTTTCTTGACAGGCGTGTGAACAGCATCCACAGGGATGTAGCCAAGCGAAAGGTCTTGGTCAAAGTTGCGGTCTGCTGAAACGTAACCGCGACCGCGCCTGAGACGCATCTCGATACGCAAAGAGCCGCCGTCGCTCACGGTTGCGATGTGAACATTGGGGTCCAGGATTTCCACGTCAGCATCCGCTTCAATGTCTGCGGAAGTGACTTCGCCCGCGCCGTCTTTGGTAATGGTCAGAGTCTTCGCTTCGCTGCCGTGAAGTTTGAAAGGCACTTGCTTCAAATTCAGAATCACGTCAGTCGCGTCTTCGACGACACCCGCGATGGATGAAAACTCATGCTCGACGCCTTCGATCTTGACGGCAGTAATGGCTGCGCCTTCGATTGAAGAGAGCAGCGCACGGCGAAGGCTGTTGCCAACCGTTGTGCCGAATCCGCGCTCGAAAGGCTGCGCGGAGAAACGACCGTAGCGGTCAGTCATCGTCTCGGCATCAGCCGCGAGGCGGCGCGGCATCTGAAAACCTGTCCAGAGATTATTTTGATCCATTGACATAATATTTTTGGCCCGTACTTTCAGTAAAAAGCACTAGCGGCCCTCGCCGCGCGCGATTGCAGGTAGAACAATCATCGTGCGCGAGCGAAGGCACGCTCTCAAACTACTTGCTATAAAGTTCGACAATCAACTGCTCGTTGATCGAGCGATCAATGTCTGCGCGCGTCGGCAACGTTGCGATGCGTGCGCTCATCTCTGCGCCCTCAGCCGGAGAAATCCATGACGGACGGCCACGACCGGCAGCCGTCTGCCAGGCTCCTTCGATGTGCGGGTTCTTGCGGCTCGCGTCCTTGATGCTCACGACATCGCCTGCTTTCACCTGAAAAGAAGGGATGTCAACTTTACGCCCGTTGACCTGCACGTGGCCGTGATTGACGAGCTGTCGCGCCTGACGACGCGAGGTCGAGAACCCGGCACGATAGACAGCGTTATCCAGACGGCGTTCGAGCAGGAACAAAAGGTTCTCGCCCGTGATGCCCTTCTGGCGCGCGGCCTTATCGAAGTAGTTGCGGAATTGTCCTTCGAGGATGAAGTAGATACGTTTGACCTTCTGCTTCTCGCGCAGTTGCTGGCCGTAGCCGACAAGGGCTTTGCCGCGACGCATCGAGTTGCCGTGCTGTCCGGGCGGCTGCGTGCCGCGCTTCTCAATCGGACAGGAAGGCTTGTAACAACGATCACCTTTGAGGAAAAGTTTTGCACCTTCGCGGCGGCACAAACGGCACACCGCATCTCTATACCTAGCCACTCTTTTTCTTGCCTCCGGTCTATTCGCTAGACGGAAAAGTTTACAGGCACTCGCACATTTTCAAACGCGCGCGGCCCTTCATCCTTTAGGTTGATAAAAACAGTTTTGAGTTTTCGGTTTTCAGCAAGAAACCACCGGGCTTTTCTGAAAACTGAAAACTTAAAACTGTAAACTGACTAAACTCTGCGACGCTTCGGCGGACGGCAGCCGTTGTGCGGGATGGGCGTCGTGTCACGAATCATCGTGACGCGGATGCCTGCGTTATTGATCGCACGGATGGCAGACTCGCGGCCACCGCCCGGACCTTTAACGCGAACTTCGCACTGCGTCATTCCGGCCTCCGTAGCCTTCTTCGCGGCCTCGTATGCGGCCTGCTGCGC
>JBAWGU010000882.1:0-1701 GCA_049593215.1 Pyrinomonadaceae bacterium | reverse complement strand
CGATTGTTCGGTTCAGACAGCACTCAGACTGCGAGTGCAATCAAATTTATTTCGACGGATGGAGAGGCAGGCACGCTTGACCGTGTTCGACGATTCGTCGCGGAGGCAAAAGCTCTTTGTGTTTGCGGGCTGGGCGTCGAAACTCAGCAACAATGGAGATATCAAAAAAATGGGCATCGCTGCTACCATTGAGTCAAGCGTGTCAGCGATACAGCTGCTGCCCGAGTTCGAACAATGGCGGAGTATCCAGACCTGGAATGATGGTGACTTCTGCGTGCTCAATAGTTCCTTCCTTCTCCGAGACGGCGTTGCCACGAACCAGGCAACACGTCGTTTGGTTCTGAGATCCAACGGGCGAGGCCAACTGACGCTAGCCGGTACGATCAATATGCCCAAGATGATATCCCCGTTCAAGAGGCTCTCAAGCAGCTCATCGAACCTGGAGATACGTACTCTTGCTGAGAGTATAGAGAGCGAAATCGATCGCCTTGGCGATGTGCTCTTCACATTGATTGGCGATCTGGCACCAGCAGCAGTCGGCACGGTTCCAGTCAATGGGCTTCCTGGCGTGACGCGAATCGAGCTAGATACCACTCAGGCCGCAGTCGCTCAGGTCAAGAACGGAGCGCGTATAGTGAGCATTACTCACGATGAAGCGGCCATCTGGAGTGATATCCAAGATAGATTTGAATCGGACAATTGTCGGCGGATTCTGGCCAAGGCTCTTGAAGTTCTCGAAGATAGGGCGTCAAGGCATGTAACAGTACCGGTCCGTGGTTCGAGACCTCTAAATCCGCTGCTCAAGGAGCTCTCGTCTGGCCTCGAGACGCAGGCTCTTGAATATCAAGAGGCGCTTGATTCTTGGACTTCGAGCGGTCATAGTAACGAGAGCTATCTTCATCAGATTCTGCGGATTTCCTACAATTTTGCCTCTGACGCAGTTCGGCTCATACGTATAATAATCAGTGTCTGCGATCTAAAACCTCTAGTGTTCTGGTGCACAATAAAGGAGCATCTCGCACTAGATACGGCGCTTCAGGCTCTCCCGTGGCAGGACCGCTCTAAGGCATCTCGCAAAGCCTACATCAAGATCGTTAACGATGCCCGAAACCACGCCTTTCACGATCTTTTCCCTGTAATATCTGGCTTGGTTGTCGAACTTCCTGACGCAGCCCTCAAGAAGGTCCGGCTACACCTTTTCGCGAGGCATGGGAGCAAGAGCAACAAAAACGAAGTTCAGTTTGAGGATCAGGAACTGGTCGACCTGCTAACGGAGTTCACCCGTGCTGGGCGTCGCACCACACCTCCGCAGTTCTGGGAGCAGAATCTTGCGACTATGCAAGCCACGCTCGATCTCCTTGAAGCAACCACAGACCGCCTATCGACCATTAGAGAATGTAGCTGATGAAGCCTATGTTGGAAACCGTGGACGAGACAACGTCCAACCCGGCGGCTCCAGACGCACGAGCTAGGCGCGGCGCTGAGCCGCAATACGTTGTGCGCAGCATTCGCAACTACAGTAAAGCCGCCGCAGCCACGAGCCTTTATATTTTGTAATCAGGCTTCTCCAGATAGATTGATTATCTGGGCACAAGTGATTCAGGATCTCCTGCAGAGGAGATAGGCCTCCGCCCAGGCAGGGGTGCCGCCGGTCGGTTGCTCGATGAAGGCGAGTTGGAGGAGCTGGCCGGGGCGCAGTTC
>JBAWGU010000881.1:0-13243 GCA_049593215.1 Pyrinomonadaceae bacterium | reverse complement strand
GCTGTAGTCCTCGCCCTGATTCTCCGTGTCAATGCCGTCCTGCTGCACGCCGAACGGATTGAAGAGCAGGACGTAGGCCCGGCGCTTATCGTTGAAGGTATCCAGATAAACGCCTATCGCATCATCGTTACCGATGTTGTCGCGTTTGGCGACTGTGGCTCTCACCTGTTTCGGGTCGTCGTAAGCATGAAAAGCAATGTAGAGAAACTTCGAGTCGTAGCCGATGAAGGCTTCCGTCGGCTTAGACGCGGGAGAATTGTCGCTCGGCCTGTATTGGTACCAGTCCTTAAAGACAGCCGCGTTCTTCCAAATATCCTCATCCATCCGGCCATCAATCACAGGCGCTCTATCAAAGCGCGCGACAGTTACGGGCGGACGCTTATCAACAGAGACTTTAATGTTCGCGTTGCTTTCCGTCTTCGTCTCAGATGAAGGCGAGGGTGAAGGAGTGGGCACAGGCAAAGCGTCCGTCGTATTCGCGTAAGCGACTTTCTCAACCTGCGCGGCGACGCTTGCAACTCTTTCCGCTTCGCCCTTCTCTTCCCCTGCGGCATTCTTAAACGTGATGAAGAGGCGATTGAATCTCGCGCCCGCGCTCGCTCTTGCTCCCTTCGCCAGACCGAAAGAGATTAGACAGTTGCTTCCCTCTCTCTCGATGGTCGAGTCAGTGAAACCGCGCCCGCTCAGATTGCTTACAAGAGACTGTGTGCCAGCCGCCTGCGGAAGACGCACGTAGAACCTGTCGCCATCTCTGTAAGCCTGATAATCAGAGAGCGCGCCGTCCGAAGTGATTGTGACGCGCGTTGAGTCCGCCACCTCTACGCTTGAGATTGAGGCAATGTGTTTCGTCGCAGGCGACGAAGCATCTAAAGCCGCGCCCGCCGCATTGAATTGATTCTGCGCGCCGCCGCCGGTTTGCGCGAGCGTTGCCGTCTGGGCCAGACAAACGAGCGCGCACAATAGCCACATAGCCCGCGCCACGCGACGCAGGCTGATGCCGTTAGCTTTGAACATTGCTATCCTCAAAAGGTCTGATGTTTCCTTGCGTTGATTGAGCGACTGTCTGAATAAACCATGAGCGCGAAGCAGTAACGTTTGGTCCATGACGACTTGCCTCTGGGCCTGACGGGGCCTTCGGATGGTTTGTAAATGAGCTAAAAAACAGCCCTGCGCGAATGCTTGAAGCGATGGACAATGCACTAGATGCGACAAACTGTCGGGGCGGTTGTCGCATCCAGTGCCAGCTTTTCAACTTTTTCCTTAACGCAACGCCGCGTTCAATAGTTGCAAAAAGTCCGAAGCGCGACGAGAGCGTTGCTTACTGTAGGGGCAGGGCTTGTCCCTGCCCGTATCGTCCGACAGGATGATAATCAAGAATGATTAAATTCAACATTGATTGATAATGAATCCTTTAATTGCGCATCCGCGCAATGCGGGCCGAGGACTTGTCCCTGCCCTTACAAATTTGCGCCGCATGACACCTTTAGCTTCCGAAACTCTTGCGGAAGAGATAAGACATCTTGATAAAGAAGGTGCGCCCGTTGCGGCGGAAGCCGGGTTCGAGCTGGCCTGAGAACGGGTTGAAGCCGTTGCGATTCATGTCGTCGTTGTAGCCGACATAAAAGGCTGTGCCGGGATTCGGCGTCCAGCCCAACAGGAATTGGCCGCGCACGCTCGAAGCCAGCGTGTCATAGTCAATGCGCGCGCGCGCAAACGTGAAGCGCGTGAATTGATAAGTTGATTTCAAAGCGATGATGTTGTCGTCGTAAGCGACGCGGCCCGTGTCGTGTCGGACCAATCTCTCTTTCGTGATGTCGAGCGAGTTGCGCAGGGCGCTGGTCGGTTGATAAGTGAAGCTGCCTTCGATGTGCCAGAAGTTTCCGGCCCCGGGGTCGAGCGGAGCGTTCGGATCAACCAAAGCTCCCGGACTCACGCGCGGAAACCTGCTCCCGCCTCCGAAATCAAAATCGAAAATTCCTGTGTCGTGTTCCGCGAGGACGAAGACGGAATATTTTTTGCTCGGCGTCGTTCCCGTGTAAATGTAGAAGCCTTTGTTGTATGCGCTGCGCTCGTTGTCTTGTCCTGCGAAAGCGCCTTGACGAGTAGCAGCGCGTTTCACTCCAAACTCTTCTTCAAAAAGTCGCTCGTATCCGAACAGCAGACCGATGCCTAAGAATCCCTGCTTCGGCAGCGTCAATCTGTATTGCGTGTTGCTGGCGGCGCGCTGCAAGCGGCCCTGCCAATCGTAATTGACCTGAGGGAGAGTGAAGATGCGCCATTGAATAATCTTCGCCTTCGGCTTCTGCTCAGAGTTGTAGCGCAAGAAGAGGCCGGTGTTGTTTGTATTAGTTCTGCGATTGAAGCCGACATCGGAACGAAAATCTTTCGTCCGTCCGCTCCCGAAAACTTCATAACCCCAATACCGCCCATCGCTGTTCAAATCGAAAGCGTAGGCCGCTCCGTTGCCCGTGCGATAGGAAGTGTTTGTCGCGCTTGAGCCGTCATAGCAGGGAGATGAAGGAGTCATCGCAACGGCGTCTGAGTCAGAATTGAAGAAGCAGCCGCGCGAGGTTGAGCCTAAAGCCTGCACGTCGAGCGTCGTTGTTTTGTTGATACGAAAACGCCCGTCGAAGCCAGCCACCTGATTACGCTTCTCTATAAAATTATAAGTGGTCGCAAGAAAACCTATATTTGAATCTTTGCCAACGTCGTGCTTCAAGCGCAACACGCCGATGTAAGCGTTCTTATCAATGAAGCGTTGATTGATTGGATCAAGACGTTCATCGCCTGTGAAATTTCCCGGCGCATTGTCGGAAGCGAGCAGTAATCCGAAAGTGTTCTTCCCGCGCTTGCCGGAGAGTTTCACGGCAACATCCGGGTCAACGATGGCGCGCGTGTGAACCGCAGAGATTTGCGTGCGGAAGATGTCTATGCCTTCGAGAAAGAAGGGACGCTTCTCTTCAAAGAAGATGGGGAAGCGTTGATTGGCGGTGATGACTGTCTGATCCGCTTCGACCTGCGCGAAGTCTGGATTGATGGCGAGGTCGAGCGTGACCGTAGGCGTGATGCCAAACTTCGCCGTGAGGCCCGGATCAAAATGTACAGGCTCGTTGACGAAGCGACCGTTATCAACAAGGCCGCGCGTGTTGTTTAAGACGGCGGGCGGAATCGCAGCGACGCGCCTGCCCGTTTCGGAAAGCGTGAGGCTCGGAATAAGTTCGAGCGTGCGTTCCGTCGAGATGCCTTCGAGACCCGTGATGTGTCCGGCCTGTGTGAGCCAGCTTGATTGATCGCGCGAGATTGGCATCCACATATCAAGCTCGTTATTAAAACGCTTGATGCGACGATAGAAGTGGACGCCCCAGAGCTTATCTTTGCCAGCCTCGTAGCGCAGCGACTTGAAAGGAATCGCCACTTCAACAGTGAAGCCGTCTTCCGTCAAGATGCCTTTTGAATCCACAACCATGTCAACGCTGAAATCTTCGCCCTGCCCTTCCGTCAGGATGCCGTCGGCTTGAATGCCGAGCGGGTTGAAATTCATCTCATAGGCTTTGCGCGAATCGTTGAAGGTGTCGAAGAAGAGGCCAACGTAATCGTCGTCAAAAATCTGGTCGCGCTTGGCGACATTCGCTCTCACTTTGTCCGGCTCGTCGTAAGCGCGATAGGCGACATAGAGAAAGCGCGAGTCGTAGCCGATCATCACTTCCGTCAGCTTCGAGGGAGCGATGTTGTCTCCGGGCTGGACCTGATAGAAATCTTTCAAGACCACCGCCTGCTTCCACACGCCATCATCTAATTTGCCGTCAATCGTCGGCGGCTGCTCGAAACGCGGCACGCGAAGCGGATTCGCTTTCTCAGGCGGCAGGATGATGGCGGCTCTCGTGGAAGAGACTGATTTTCCAGCCTGCGCTTTGCCTTTCTCATCCGCCTTTGCTGTTGCCGCAGTCTTGACTGTCGCGGGGACGGAAGACGCGGACGGCGCGGGCGAATCAGAGGGCGAGGCGGAGGGCGAAGGTGACGGTGAAACGGCGGGCGTTGATTTTAGAGAAGAGACTGTTTGAGCCTGCCCGCAAACTGCTACGAATAAAATCGTAGTTAAAAGATAAACCCATTTCCTCATAAGAGCCGTCTCCGTGATCTATTAAAGTTTTCGGGTTAAGAAACTGTCCTCGCCTGTGAGCCTCTGGCGGCGAGTTTGTTCTTCAGTTAGACGAGCGGAAGGAAAATTTTGTTCCGCTCAATTTCAAGTTTTTCGGTTTAAGTGCAGATTTTCGTTCACGTTTCCATCTTTTCGTAAAGACGTACGAGAATCTGGAAATGTGAACGAAAAATTTTAAGCCGCATCAGTTCATGCGGCGCAAAGTGATGTGGCCGTCGCCCGTGCGAAGGGTAAAAGTTTTGCCACCCTGCCCGACGGTCCAGTGGCGCACGCGCTTTGTCGTCTGGCTGTCCGATCCGGTTGCGAGACCAAGATTGTTGACCGATTCGGAATCCGTTTCGATAGTGACGTTGCTATCACCGGGAAGCGCGAGCGAGATCGAGCCGTCGCCTGTGCGCGCAGAGAGTTGATTGAAGCGGCCTGAGAGATTCATGCCGCCGTCGCCCGTGCGCGCGTCAAGGTCGCCGTCAAAGTTTGTGATGCTGACGTGGCCGTCGCCCGTGCTGGCGA
This sequence comes from Pyrinomonadaceae bacterium, assembly GCA_049593215.1. Classification (GTDB taxonomy): domain Bacteria; phylum Acidobacteriota; class Blastocatellia; order Pyrinomonadales; family Pyrinomonadaceae; genus JBAWGU01. The sequence goes on along the minus strand of JBAWGU010000881.1, from coordinate 8,574 downwards.
TCATGTGGCCGTGCCCGTCGCGCACCATGATCGAGCCGTCACCCGTTCTCACGTCAAGCTCGCCTGAAACGCCGTTGATGCAGATGCGCCCGTCGCCCGATTGAGCGCGCAGGTTGACGTTGCGTGGAACGTAAACGTCCATGTGAACGGAAGAGTTGTTGTTGAAGTTGACGCCCATGATGCGACGCCCCGCAGCAGTGTCATACTCTGCGACGAGGTTAATCTCGTCGCCGCTCTGCTCTGCGCGCACGCTGATGGCCTGCAAAGCCTGCTGCGTGTTGGCGCGCTTGATGGCGTTGACGGAGACTTCCTGTTTATCCCATGCGCGCACTGTGACAGAGCCGTCGAAAGTTCTGATGTTGACGCGAGGCGTGCCGGTCGTCGTGAAGCTTTTGGTGACGCGATCCGTAAAGCGGCTGTCGTCATCGTAATCTTTTTCGCAGGTTTGAGCGCGAGCCTCTTCGCGTGCATTCTCGCGCGCTTCCTGATCAATCGCCTGACGATTGCGGATGGCTTCGCGTTGAACTTCGCGTTGCGCGCGCTCGACCTCGCGCTGTGAATCGCGCAACTCTCTTTCGACTTCGCGCTGCGCCTCGCGTTGAGCGTCGGCAGCCTCGCGCAAACGCTCACGAATCTCGCTTGCCTGCTCTCTCACCTGCTCCTGAGCCTCGCGCTTAATCTCTTCGACCTCTTCCTTGGTCATCACGCCGTCGTTGTCATTATCGTTATCGTTATTGTTGTCGCTATCGTTGTCATTATCGTCCGAGTCGCTTGATCCACGTTTCTCCTGCAAAAGGCTGGTGGACGTGCTCAAGGGGCGACCGTCCTGCGCGTGGCGAATCGCAATCGTCCCGTTGACGTTGCTGAGCTTGATGGTCGCGCCGCCGCGCCCGATGGTGCCAGCCATGTCGCGCCCCACGTAATCGCCTTTACGCACGGGCAAATTGAAGTCGTTGTTGATGTCGCCATGCACTGTGCTGGCTTTAATCTGCGCGTTCACGTCAGAAGGAATGACCAGAGCGAGACCGCCATTGACTGAGCCGAGCGAGATGGTGCTTGCATCGTTCAGCTTGTCAAAGTTGGCTTCAAGCTTGCCGTTGATGGTCGAGAGTTTCGCATCGCCCGCGAGGCCGCGCGCGTTGAGCCGCCCGTTAATGCAAGAGGCGTGAACGTCGCCCGCCACGCCGTCAATGTCTAGCGAGCCGTTGATCAGCTCAATCGTGTCGAGGCGCGCATTGCGCGGAACGGTCAAGGTGTAATCCACAGACGCGGGATTGTTGTGCCGCTTCTCTTCATCACTTGAAAAGGTCATGCTGCGATGCGGATATTTGGTGATGATGCGCACGGAATCTGCGCCCGCTTCGACCCTGATCTCGGCTTCGTCAAGACGCTCTTTCAGATAGGCGCGCTTGACCGCATCAACTTTAACTTCGTTGCGATCCCACGCGACGATGTGGACAGGGCCGTTGATGTTCTCAAGGCTGACGCGACCGCCCTGTGTGAGCGGATAGGTCTGGTGAAACTCTTCGCTGAGCATATCGCCGCGCGTCTGCGTCTGCATCACTGCGCTGCTGGCGGCCATCATTAATGTGACGATGGCTGTAATCGCGCCGAGTATGAATCTCTGGTTAATAATCTTCATTGCGTTTGCTTTCATCTCTGGTTAATTTCAAATAGTTGTCCGAACTTCTTTGACGAGGCCGAATCAGTTACGAGACGCGGCGCAGGCGTATGCTTCCGTTCAAGGTCTTGAGCCGGAGTTCGCGCCCGCCCGTGCCGATAGTGCCGCTCATGTGCCTGCGGCTGTTTGCGCCCTGCACGGCGACGGGAAAATCCGTCGAGATGCTTCCGTTAAAAGTCTCCGCTCGAAACTCCGTGCTCAAATCCTGCGGAAGGTCCAGCGTGATGTCGCCGTTGACCGTCTCGAAGGCGAGCGGTCTGGTCCAGTTGGCTCTCTTCATCGCTGCTTTAATCGAGCCGTTGACGGTTCTGGCTTGCGCGTAGCCGTCCGCAGAAATGTTGATGCCGCCGTTGACCGTGTAGGCTTCAACGTCGCTGGGGATTGATTCAGCTTCGACTTCGCCGTTGACCGTGCTGCCGATAAAGCGCACGCCCTGCGGAACTTTTACAGTGAAGTTGACTGAGACATCGTTATTGCGTGTGTTGGAATGTCCGCCTTTGCCCGGCTCGCAGGTATTAGGATTATCTGGATCGTTGCTCGGATAAAGCGCGCAGATGGTCACGCCGTTTGGGTGCTCAAGGACTTTAATCTGCACGTCGCGCGGGTCGCTGCGGCGTCCATTCTTGTCAGCGACGACTTCAACCTCATTGCTCGTGGCGGCCTCTGCGCTGACGTTACCGTTGATGCCTTTAATCTCAATCGCGTTCCCCTGCGCAATCTGCCCGTGCCAGCGAAACTCTTCTGCGGAAGCGATGCTGGCGCGATTCGCATTCTTAAAGCTGCAAGCTTCCGGCTCGTCCTCGCGCGCGTAGGCCGTCATAAAGCCGTTCCAGATTCCAAGCGTGGCCCAACGGTCTGCGACGACTCGCGCGTTATGAACTTCTTCCATCGCTTCCGGCAGGCTCACGAACGCCGCCGCCATCAGAAGAACGAGAATCAAAAGCTTGTGTCTCATGATCAATCTCCCTAACCTTTTTCGCCGGAAACTTCCGGGTTAAGAAATCAGAACAGCGAATAAGCTTACTTTTCAATTCAACGCCTCATCCGTGCCGTTCTGATATGAGAACACCGTAGAGGAATGTTTTGTGGCAGGAAATTTTCAATAGTGGGATAAAAAAATTTCGAGTTTCGGGTTTAGAGTTTCGAGTTAGATCATTGACCCGACTCAAATTGCAGAACTCTTGGCCGAAACTCGAAATTTACGATAACAGAACTCGAAACTCTAAACTCCAAACTCGAAACTTACTTGCGTCGCAAGTGCAGCGAGCCGCTAAAAGATGCCATGTCAATCGTCGCGTCGCCGGTGCCGTATGTGCCGACCAGACGATGATAATCATACTTATAATCCATCTTCATCTTCATCTTGATTTCAGGCACGACGATTTTAACTTCCGGCGTATTTACTTTAATCTCCGGCACGACCACAGTAATCTCCGGCGCGTCCGGCGCGTCAGGAGCGACTGCGGGCTTCGGCGTCTTATTCTTATCCTTCGGCTCTTTTGCCTTCGGAGTTTTCGGAGTCTGCGGCGTCGGAGCAACTGACGGAGCAGGCGTTACCACAGTGACAGTTTGCGCGGGCGCAACCGTTGGAGCTGTCGCAGGGCGCGGAGTCGTTACGGAAGATGCCTGTGCTGCTGTCTGCGCTTTGGAAGAATTTTCGCTCACGAGCTTGAGCGGAAAATCCGAAACAATCTCTCCGCCCTGCGACGTTTTCGCGTTGACCTGAAAAGAAGAGTCTGGCGGAAGCACGAGGGTCACATCGCCGCTCATCGTCTTAAAGCCGTAGCGTCCGCCGTGCGCGAGCGCGCCCGTCATCTGGACGCTGCCCGAAATGGTTCGCGCTCCGACAACAGCATGGCCGACGCGCTCAAGATTAACGTCGCCGCTCAAAGACTTGGCTTCAAACTCATCATCCGAATCATTCGGGCGCGCGTCCTCGACTGAGACGCTGCCGCCGGAGCTGCTTAACTTAACCCGCCCACTCGCATCTTTGAGCGAGATGTTGCCGCTCACGCTGTCAACGTCAACCGCCTTTGTGATGCGCTGAAGAGAGATGTCGCCGCTCATCGTTGTGACGCGAGCTTCCGTCACGTCCGTGACCTTCACGTTACCGTCGCGCGTTCTCAGCTCAACGGTTGCGCCGCGCGGAACTTCAAGCTCCATGTCTGAGAAAGCCTGACAATCATCCGTGTTTGAAATAGAGCCGTCAGCATAATCCGCGACCAGAACTTCGAGGCGGCGCGCTGGCTGAGTAGTGTCTGTGTTATCCGTGCGCCGCAACTTGATCTGTTTAGCGTTATGAGAGCGTGCGGTGACTGTGCGCGCGTCCGTGCCGAGCACAGTCAGATCGCCCGATGTGACGCAGAGCGAGACGGTCACGTTCGGCTGTGCTGCAACCGTCTGCTCTACGCGCTGCGCTTTGCTCATGGTAACTGTTCGTTGAGCATAAGCGGCGTGCGAGAGCAAGAGCGTCGCAGCGAGCAAGTTAATGATGAAAAAACTTCTTAATTTCATGTTCTGGGGTAAATCCTGTTCCAAATTCCTAGCGTTCGATGGGCGAGAGCCGTGCCTGTTGCTCCGCCACTACGTTGAGCAAGTCAACCTTGCTCTGATAAGCCGTCAAGAGAAGGTCTGCGGCGTCCGGGTCATTCGGATTCTTCTGCGCCATCAGGCGAGACGCGGCAATCGCTCTGTCAACGATTTCGAGATTGCGCTGGTACTCCGCTCTGAGCGTAGGCTTCATAGCATCTTCGCCGTTCTGATTAATCGCAGTGGTCAGGGAATCAATTGCCTTCAAATAATTCTTCTCGCCGGGCAAAAGTTTGACGTGCGCCGATTCCTGCTCTTTATTAAGATTTGCGGCGGCTGGCTCGACCGGATTGTTAGAACGAGGCTCAATGCGCGTTCTTGCTCTCTTCGTTGTCTGGCTAACCTTCGCAATCACCGCGCCGCCGTTGCTCTCAGGTTGCTTATTAATCGTTTCGCGAGAAGAGTTCGACGCAACCGCTTTATCAACTTCAGGCGACGAAGTAATTACTGGTCCTTTATTTTCGTTGACGGCAACTTGCTGCATTGTGCCAACGCTCGTCGGCGTGCGGCGCAGGTAGATGATTGAGAAGATCGCGGCGAATGCGATGACAGCAACGATGCTGGCGAACCCAACGGCGTGCTGCGGGGCAAAGTTAAAGATTGAAGCAAAGCCTGTGAGCCATGTGCGAAGGCGCGAGCCTTGACGCGCATCGGAGAATTGCTGTTGCGGCTGCAAGTCGGCAATCGCCGCATCAAGGCGCGCGCGCAAGCGTTCGCTCGGCACGTTGAGAGACAGTTCAGGCTCAAACGCGGCGGCGAGCATGGCGGATTCCTGCTCAACCTCGCGCGCGTCTGCGGCGCAATCAGCGCATGTGCTGAGATGCGACGCCACCTGCTCCATCTTTGAGGGGGAAAGCTCGCCGTCAAAAAAGCTTTGCAGCGTTCCTTCATCCAAACAAAATTCTCTCATCGGCTTCCTCCGATTTTGCCATACACCCTGACAAACTCTTTGCGCCCACGCGCGATCAAGCTTCCAACATTTGTTTCGTTCAAAGAGAGCGTCTCGGCAATCTCTTTGTAAGAGAGGCCCTGCTGTTTGAGCATCAGGCAACTACGCATCGGCTCTTTAATCTTATCGAGCGCGCGACGCGCCTCTTCAATCTCCACACGGCGCTCATACTCTTCTTCCGGTGCGTGCGTAAACCAGCCTTCCTGATCGGCCTGCTTCGCAAACTCGTCTTCGCGCGCGGTGGCACGGCTCTGGCCGCGTATGGTGTTGCGCGCAACATTAATCGCCACTCGCAGCAACCATGGGCGGAGCAAATCTTCGCCGGGCACGGAATCCAGATTGTTATAGAGCCTGAGAAAGACCTCTTGCGTCACATCTTCTGCCAACCCGTTGTCGCGGACGACCGAGCGCGCCGTGCGAAAAACGGCACGGTGGTGCAGCGTGAAGGCTTCGTCGAAGCCCACAGGCGTCGCCGCCGTCTCCATCTCGCCCGCAACTGATCCCATCAAAGCTCTCGCCGGTTGGCTCATTATTTCCGCTCTCTCAACAGTGTAAACACCGTGCTCGCCCGTTTTGTGGCAATTATTTACGCGCAGTTCGGACAGGCCAAAAGGCGCAAATGCCTGCTTCCGAATGAGAAGATTATACTCTGAATTTGCTTTTTGAGCGCGGCACGCCGGAACTGCGCGTGTTTAAGGCGTGATTCGAGAGGCTAGAACATAAATCTCACGCAAAGGCGCAAAGGCGCGAAGAAAAGCACGCAAGATATTGAAACACTAAATCTCTTCGCGTTCTTCTTTGCGTCTTTGCGCGAAACTATTTCATTCGACCCTACCCTCTTCTCACAAACACATTCCCGTTAATCGTTCTAATCCTGATCTTATTTCGTCCACCCGCGACGCTGCCCGTGCCGTAAATAACTTTTCTGGCCGAGCCGTGAGTCGTGTCCCAATCGTCAGACTCTCTTTGTTGAATGCCAAAGTCGCTGACAATCTTGTAATCGCCCTGATGCTTGCGCGTATAGGCCAACTCGATGTCGAAATCCATCGAAAGACCTGCGGGCACTATCAACTCAATATCGCCGCCGTTTGAAGTCAACAAGACATCCGCGTTGCCGCCGTTTCCCTCGCCTGTCACCTTCACGTTGACGTTACCGCCCATCGTCGTCGCCGTCACCGCGCCGTCAACCGCGCCAATCTTGATATTGCCGCCCATCGTTTTCGCTTTCACGAATTTCTGGGCCGAAGCGATGGTGATGTCGCCGCCCATCGTCATCACGTTTGCGCCCGCAGGAGCCGCGTCCACGTTGATCTCGCCGCCCATCGTAGTGATTCTCACTTCATCGCCCGTAGAGCTGCCGTCGCGCTTCGTCACGTTCTTGTAAGAGACCTGACCGCCCATCGAAGAGCCTTTGATGTTTCCCACCACATCCTGAATCAAGACCTTGCCGCCCATCGTCGAGACGCTCCCGTCAACATCTGAATTGACAAGCGTAATGCCGCCGCCCATCGTCGAGAGATGCAGCGAGCCACGCAGGTTTGAGAGGTTGAGCGCGCCGCCCATAGTCTTCCCGTTAATCTGGCCTTCAACCGCGTCAATCTTGACCGCGCCGCCCATCGTGTCAATATCAAGATCAAACTTTCGCGGCACTTTAATCTCAAATTTCAGATCGGAAGAATGATTATTCCTCATCTCATCAAAATGAGAATAGATTTCAACTCCGTCCGCATTCTCTTTAAAGTCAACGCGCGCATCCTCGCCATCGCGCCCTCCCAGATAAGCGTCCACTCTCACCTGCTCGTTGTCCCAACCAGCGATATTCAGAGAGCCGCCCGTCTTCAAATCAATCTCCAGCCTCTTGCCGGAAGAGATTCTAAACTCGCGCTCAATGTGCCGCCCCTCCTGTGGGCTTGCAGCCAACGCCGTCACAGGCTTCAAACTCCCGCAAGACAACACGCACAACGCGCCCAACACAATAGCCACCGCCGCCAAAGCCGTTCTCATCGCTTCATTCTCCTTCAAGAAAATCACACGCCAGAAATTATTTATGGATACGAGCGCACAGACCAATCATTTGCGGCTCTTAGAGGTAGAACACCGCCACTCAGAGGTTTATGGCAAAAATTTTCAGAATGGAATGATTAGCGGATTAAACACTGGCGTTCGAGTGCGGCGCGCTTGTTTTAGTAGAAGTGTTGGTTACGGCCTGTGCGGCGGATCATGAGGCAGAAGGTTAAGCTCGCTTAATACCCGAATGAAGTATTTTGGCAGCTTCGGGCGAAACCTGGATGGGGACGAAATACTTTGCCGGATAGAGGTAATCTTCACCTGTTTCGTCAATGACTCGGATGTAATTGTTCGCGGCAGCACGGTCGTCAACCAGCACAGCGTAAACCTTACGAACTTCGAGCGATTCGGGATAGCCCCCATCGTTGATACACAGCACATACGATTCAACCAGAGGTTTTGACATAAAGGTTAATCCAGATACTCTTTAATCTTCAATTTCTTGCGCCCAACGCCGTGCGCTTCGTACCAGTGAAGTTCAACACGGTGAATTGTACCATCTTCCAGACGGACAGTTGCAACACCTTTCAGTTTGCGCCAGCGTCCTGCGCCAAATGCTTTACGCAAGCGGCTGATCTCGCGGATGCGGCTACCGACGGCGATTGTTTCGGTCTCCTCAATGCTACCGATAATCTCGAAGTCTTCAGTCATCGGCTTACTTTTGCGTTGTTACCTTTGCACGCTCGCTTCGACAATCGCAATCTCATCGGTCGTTAATTCGTAATGCTCATAAACAAGCTGGTCAAGCTGGCGGTCAAGGGCGTTGCATTTGTTTTCGTAGACGTTGTAGGTGTGCGCACACGTTGGCCGTCACTACTCATAGTGATATTTACAGGAAATGATAATGATCTGTTCTTCCGTGACTTTATAGACAAGACGGTGCTCATCAGTGAGGCGGCGCGACCAATAGCCTTTGAGTTCGTGTTTGAGCGGTTCGGGTTTGCCGATGCCCTCGAAAGGAGTCTTTGCCGTTTCGATAATCACGCGACGGATTCGCTCGAACAGTTTTTTGTCAACTTTTGCCCACTCGCTGTAATCATCGAAAGCTGTCTGATGAAACGCGATGAGCCTCACTGAAACTGCTCCTGTTCGGGCGTGACAATGTTCTGTGAGCTTTCAACATCTGCGACGGCGCGCAAGAGGCGTTCACGGTTCGCAGGAGAGCGCAGGAGAGATGAGGTTTCGTCGCGCTCATAGACAGCAATTTCGATCTCCTTATCTTTGAACATCTTCTTGAGCGCATCGAGGAAATTCTGATCAAGTTCGTCAGCTTTAACGTGATAAATCG
>JBAWGU010000880.1:0-2784 GCA_049593215.1 Pyrinomonadaceae bacterium | reverse complement strand
GCGGTGAGTCTCAACTTTTCTCCCACTCACCTTCAAATTAAAACACTACTAAAAATCGGCTGGCAGTTAAACTTACTCTTGACTGCGCATCTTCTGACTTGTATAAGAATCGCACCCTTGAACGCATCTCGCGTTCTGTCCATATCTTTCACAAGAGAGACTGCCTGAAATGATGAGAAAGACACTCGCCGCGCTTCTGATACTGTTAACCACGACTCTGGCCTACGCGTTTCAAGAACACGGGAAAGATAACGGGACGTGGAGCATGTTCTCTTCGCCCGCAGGCCGCTTCCAGATTCTTGTGCCCGCAAAACCGGAAGAGAGCACGGAGAGTGCGAACAGCTCGGTCGGCCCCTACACCGTACATCTCTTCACGTCGAAAAGTGAGAATGCAATCTACATCTTCGGGTGGACCGACTACGATCCGACATTCAACTTTGGTGTGCGTGCCGAGCTGAATGCCAACCGCGACAATTTCCTCAAAGGAGTGAGTGGCAAACTGCTCTCCGAAAGCAATATCACGCTCGACGGCAATCCCGGCATAGAGTTTACGGCTGAGAGTCAGAATGCGTTCTTCAAATCCAGAGTTTATATTATCGGCAAGCGTCCCTTTCAACTCATCGTCGCCGTCCCGATGGGCAGGAATGACGACGAGGGCATGAAGAGATTCCTCGCATCTTTTAAGCTAACGCCCGCCAGATAATCTCTACTCTATCTTTGCCTCCGCTTTGATCTCGCGCGCGGCGTTCGCATCTTTAGTAATCTCAACGGGCGCGCGCCAGACGAGCGTCTTGATCTGGCACGTGCCTGTGTTGTCTTCGCGGCAGTAGAAAATCGTGAGCGAGATGCGCAGGGAGGCCGTGCCTGCATCTTGCGTGCGTAGTGGAATGCTTAGAGGAAGGTGCAAATCTTTTGAAGTCTGCGCGGCGGCCTGAGCGTTCGCGCCTGAGAGCGCAAGCGACTGCGCGCCGCTCTCAACATTAACGCGGTAGCGTTGCGGCGCAGACGGGTTCAAGTGATAGCCTGCGGGCAGCGCAACATTAATCAGCAGCGCGCCGTCCGTCTTTGCGCTCAAACGCTGCACCGCTAATTTAATCTCTTCCATGTTCGGCTGAGCATTGCCTTCAGCCTCGTTCGCCAACACATTCTGCGCGGGCGGCTGCAAGCCTTTGATGACGAGCGTCGTCGTCCGCTTCGTTTGCAAATCAACAACGCGCACGGCTTGATTGTTCGTGTCCGCGACATAGAGTTTTCCGTTTGCGACGCTCAGTCCGCCAGGTTCATAAAACGACGCGGACGCGCCGTCAGTTTGTCCGGGCCTGCCTGTGCCGAGCAGTGTCTTGACTGTGCGCGTCGCCGGATCGAGTTGCTTGATCTTGTGATTGTACGTGTCCGCGATGAGCACTTTGCCGTCTAAGAAAGCAAGACCGAGCGGATGCTGCAAACGCACATCATCGCCAGCGCCGTCCTCATCTCCGAAGTCAAAGAGATTGCCGCCGACGAGCGTCTGGACCTTTCCCTCCGGCACGCTCAGGTCAATCGCGCGAATGATGTTCGCTTCGCTATCCGCGACGTAGAGAGTCTTGCCGTCAGTCGCAAGGCCCGAAGGCTGCGCGAACGCGGCAGACTGTCTAGGCCCGTCAAGGCGCGCTTCGCGCCCCGTGCCAGCGAAGATTGAAACCTGCTGCTTATCCAAATCCATTTGCCAGATTTGATGCGGCCCGGCCATAGCGATGTAGAGCGTGCGCCCGACAAGCCGCAAGTCCCACGGTGAATTGAGCGCGACAGAGCGCGCCGCGCCCTGTGCATCGAAAGCGTTTGATTGCTTGCCCGTGCCCGCGACTGTCTCGACCGTGCGCGTCTTCAAATCAACGCGGCGAATCAGATGATTCTCCGTGTCCGCGACGTAGAGCGCGTCCCCGTCCTGCGCCATCCCTTGCGGACGATAGAAACTTGCGCTCTCAAACTTTCCGTCGCTTGCGCCGCGCGAGCCTGTGCCGATGGTTTCCAGAAGCGTGCCGTCGAGACGTGTGACGACGATGCGGTTGTGATTCGAGTCTGCGATGAAGAGACGATCATGCGCGGCGTCCGCGAGAACTTTGCCGGGAAATGCGAGCGGCAAATCGCCAACCTTCGCGCGCTCAAGCGCGAGCTTTAAGGGCTGCTCATTCAACTCGCCGCGCTTGCGAAACTCTTCGACGGTCTTCGCAATCTGCTGGTCCAGCGCATCGTAGTTGCCTTCGCCTCTGACGTATCCGATAACGTAGCCCGCAGGGTCAATCAAATACTGCGTCGGCCATGCGCGCACGGCGTAAGCCTGCCAGATAGCAAAGTCCGCATCGTTGACTACGGGGTGCTCTATCTCGTAGCGCATGATGATGCGGCGGATGTTGTCCGTCTCTTTCTCGTTGTCAAACTTCGCGGAATGCACGCCGATGACGACAAGGTTGTTGGCATACTTCTGCTCAAGCTTCTTCAGGTCTGGAATGATGTGGATGCAGTTGATGCAGCCGTAGGTCCAGAAATCGAGTAGCACAACTTTCCCTTTGAGCGCGGCGAGCGAGAGCGGCTTGTCCGTGTTGAGCCAGCCGCGCCCGCCCGTCAACTCCGGCGCGCGCACCCTCGCTTGATCCTGCATGGACATTTGATTAAGCCCTTTCGAGGAGGGTAACTGCGCGCAGACCTGCGCCGCGCAAGCTGTTAAGAGCAAGAAGCAGATTAATAAAGTTTTGCAGCAACCTCTCATCAAGACCAGCATCCTCTTCCGTGATGATTGAAAGCACA
>JBAWGU010000879.1:0-1547 GCA_049593215.1 Pyrinomonadaceae bacterium | reverse complement strand
CGCTTGCCTTAGGACTAATAGGAAGAACTGCATATGCTTCGACATAATCATTCCTGTAGTTCTCTGGGATTTCGGGGTCTAAAGAGTTAGGCAAGATAACCTTTGGATAAATTATTTCTTATTAACGTTTTGTAATTCTCCAGTAAAAGAGCCTGTTTTCTTATAAGGACCTTCTTTGAGAACTACGATTAATTTTTCGCAGTCAGGGCAATGCCCGTGAGTCAATTCATATCCAAGTCCTGACTTTTCCTTCTCGCTATATGGGTAAGTACAAGCTACGCCTTCCTCTTCTTCAAATCTTATCCCTACGCCACAATGCGGACATCTCATATTGTTATCTTCCTATTATAGATGTACCTAAACGGCGGATTAAGTTATTCGCTTACCGAGTAACTTAATCCGCTGTGCTATTTTACCCTGATGTTCAGGCGCGCTTTAAGTTTCGCGCAGCTTGTGCTTTCGGCGTAGCTTCGCTTGTCGTTTGTTTCGCGGCTGTCTCGCCGTCTTGCATCTTCTCTATGCGCGCGGTCATGCGGCGGTCGAGGTCTGCGATCTGGTCCGGGGTGAGGCGATAGATGTTGTGCTGGTTGTGGTAGAGCTTCGCGGCGGTGAGAATGTCTGCGGGCTTGAAGCCGTGACGCTCAGCCTTCTCGATCAACTCCTGTATGGTCATCTGTGGTTGGACGAGCGTGAGCGGCGCGGGCTTCTCTTCCAGAATTTCAGGGACGGGCGAAGGCTTCGGCGCGTCCATCGGAAGCTCTGTGCCGTGCTCGCGCTTCATGTGCTCAAGAAAATTTTTGAAGGTGACGTTGCCCGTCATCTCAAAGCCAACCTCAAACGCCGGGCTGTTCGATTTGACGACCTGAAAGACACGCACAATCTCGCCTTCGCGCTCCTGCAATGAGACTTCGACCATGATGTCAACGAAGTATTCGAGACCGCTCGCCGTCATCGGCAGCACGCGGCCCACTTCGTTGTCCTCTTTTGCCTCTTTGCCCTTCGCTGGAATCTGGTCCACGATGACGACACTCTTGCCGCTCTCTATGCAGAGACGGCGCAGAACGCCTTGCAGGACCATCTGGTCTGCCGCGAGTTCTTCGGCGGTGGGTTGCGAGAGCGTGTCTTCGCTGCGCTCGCGCACAGCCGCGATGGTCTCGCTGTGCTTCGCGCTGAAGTAAGAGGCCCACGAATCGAGAGCGAAGCAGCCGTAGTTCTGCTCCTGCCCTTCGCCCGTCAAGGCCCAATCAATAAATTCCGGTAACTCGTCAGGGTGTTCAATCTCGAAAGCGTCAAACTGCGTGCCGACGCCTTTCAAGAGGCGAGCTTTGCGCTCCACATCGAAGATGCAGAGGCGGCCCAATCCTGCTTCGGACATGCTACTCACAAAACGGCTCTTGCCTGTGCCTGCGCCGCCGCGCACGGCAATCACTAAACGCTGCTGTCTCGGACGACGGCTGAGCGGATTCACTTTCGGTCTCTTATTCATTACTTCTCCTTATGCAAGCCTGCTGGAGGCTTCGTTCAATAGTTTTGAGTTGATAAGCAAA
>JBAWGU010000878.1:0-7565 GCA_049593215.1 Pyrinomonadaceae bacterium | reverse complement strand
ACGGACTACGGACAACGGACAGTTCTTTCTTCATCCCTCATCCCTTTGCCCTGCTTTTAGACGGGAAGATTCTGCATCCCGCGCGAGCCGCCCTTCTTCGCGCCGCCCTTCTTTGACCCACCTTTCTTTGCGCCACCCTTCTTGGCTCTACCCTTTTTAGCGGCTCCGCCTTTTCTGGCTGTGCCTGTCTTTGCGCTGCCGACTTTCTTGGCTCCGCCCTTTTTGGCCGCCGCGCTCTTCTTGCTGCCGCCCTTCGCGCCAGCCTTGCCGGAAGCTTTGGCTGCGCCTTTTTTCGCGCCCTTCTTTGCAGCAGAGGCTTTCTTACCCGCGCCTTTCTTGGGAGAAACTTTCTTCGCTACTCCCTTGCCTGACGCAGCTTTCTTCGCGCTCTTCTTCACGGCAGCCTTCTTCCCTGCGCTCTTCTTCGCAGCAGGCTTATCCTTGCCCGGATAGATGCCGCGCGAGAGATTCCTGGGGACGTTGGTGGTCCCGCCGCTCATTGCGCGCGAGCCGCTGCGGAAGAGATTTCCGGCGGCGCTGGCTGCTTCGTTGGCGATGTTTGAGAAGAGATTGGTGATAGCATTCACGCCGGAGGATGCGATCTCAGTCGGGGCGGGCGCGGGCGTGCCTGCTGCGCCGCCTGAGGTGTCTGCGAAAGCCGACGAAGCTGAACTCTCATCCGCAACTGTCGGAGGGGGAGGCGCAACGGTTGGAGGAGGGGGCGCGACAGTAGGCGGAGGCGGCGCAACGGGGGCCGCGTCGCTCTTGCTCAAAACCTGCTTGGCACGCTCGTAATACTTCTGGCGGTCTTGCAGACCGTTGGTGCCGCCGTTGATGCGCTTGGTGATGGTAATGAATTGCTGTTTGTCCGCGAGTTCATTCAAGCCATTCGATTTCCAGAAGAGACCGGCGATGCGAAAGCCGACTTCGGGCGTCGCGGCCTGCGTCGGGTTATTAATCAGGTCGAGGCCGAGGATGCCGCCATAGCGTTTATAGTTGGCGCGGCCTGTCAGTTGAATCGGCCCGCGACCTTTGTAGCGTTTGCCGTCACCGGGCTGCGTGTTGCCGAGGTCGCGGCGACCTTCGTAGGCCGCGCCGGAAGCAATCTCCTCCATAAATTTCAGCTCAGCCGATTCATGTGCGAGCTGGGCCAGAAAAGCAGCCTCGCGCAGGTATGACGTAATGCCAAACTCCTGCATCGCTTGTTGAATAAATGGAAGATAAGTTTGTCGCTTCTGCTGCGGACAAAGCGGCATGATTCGTCGCAGTTCATCATCGGTAACCATGTGTGGTGTCCTCCAAAGTGGAAAGTTTAAGAACTCTAAATCATCAAAGCGATTCGCGCGAGCGTCTGCGCCCTCCGGGGCCGCAAGCCACGCTCGACCCGAATTCATTATCGAAGAGCTACGGAAATCACTATCGAAGAGACTTGATACTTTTGCGTTCGACCTCGACGCCGAAGGAATGAGGATAGAACGTGTTATCTCCGCGTGGTGGACGAGATTGTATCAGAAAGAATGTCCGTTGTCCGTAGTCAGTTGTCCGTTGTTTGTGATTTCTACTGATTAAGCTATCGCCGGAAAGTCAGCCACTAAGATTGCCGTGCGAACAACGGACAACGGACTACTGACTACGGACAAGCTTTTCAATTTCTCACTCGCGGCGGCTCGTACTGTTCGCCGTAGTCAGGGTATTCGATAGTGATGATTTCGCCGGGCCGCGTGTTCTGTGTCAGGAGCGAGAGCGCGTCGCTGAGGACCTTGCGCTGCAACTCGCGCATCAGGGGCCGACCCAAGCTGTTGCCAATCTTAAAACCTTTCGGATAGAGAGCGCGGGGGGGCCGCATCTGCGCGGAGACTTCGGGGCTGACTGTAATCAGAACCGTCGGGATGCCTTTCATCTCTATCTCGCGTTGGACCGCGACAACTGTGCGGTGACAAACGCTCGGTCAACCGCCCGTCAGGACGACTGCATCTGCTCTGGAACCTCTGTCAATCTCGTTGGCAATCTCGCGCGCAGTCCCCTCGTACATCGCCTTGAGCTGCATCGTGTAGCCCATGTAGCCGACATGCTTTTTAGCCACGCCGCCCACGAAGCCTTCCTCGGTGAGGTCGCGCAGCACGTCAATGGGAAAGACGACGTTGATGTCGCGGTCTGCGTCCGTGTGATCGTAGTGATGATGCGTGACCATCAGTTCCGATGAATCAACATCTTCAGTGAAGACGCGATAAGTTAAATCCCCAAGCTCGTCCGCGATATTGAAAGCCTCTTGCTCTTTCAAATGCACGCCGCCCGCCGTGACGATGGCAATGGTGCTCTTTCGTAGTTCCCGATCAAACGGCGTGAACGGCACGCACTTTCTGGAGATTGCCACAGTCGCTCCTTACGATAACTCAGCGATGATAGAAAATTCCGTAGAGCAGAGAGGCGGCAAAGAAGATTGCGAACAGACCCCCCACGCGCAGAAACCAGAGGTAGCGCGGCTTGTTCACCATCTCCGCGAACAGAGTCATGTTGGCCTGCGCAAAATTCCTGACCATGAATTGTTGAAACTTCTGCGGCCAGACCACGAGCAGCAGCCCG
The DNA here is from genome assembly GCA_049593215.1 of Pyrinomonadaceae bacterium. GTDB lineage: Bacteria > Acidobacteriota > Blastocatellia > Pyrinomonadales > Pyrinomonadaceae > JBAWGU01. The sequence goes on along the minus strand of JBAWGU010000878.1, from coordinate 4,982 downwards.
TACAAAAGAATGAGCGATGAAAAGATAATTGAGAGATAGCTCAGCATAGAAACCCAATAACGATAAAGTGAATGCGGGCCGCGCCGCCGAGTGGCTTCCTGAAAAGCTTCCGGGGCTTGCGGCCCGCTGGCATTGCAAGCGTGACAATTCGGCACGCGCCGTAGTTACAGGTTACGAAGAACGTCAAAGAGGTCTTCGTTGTCGGGTTGATCCGCGATGTTGTGTATGTCTTTGTAAGCGAGCTTGCCATCCTTATCAATGATGAAGAGCGCGCGCTCGGAGATGCCGTCTGCTTCGCGCCATGCTCCGTAGGCTTGTGCCACTTCGCCTTTTGGATGGAAATCGCTTAAGAGGTCGTAAGAGAGGTTGCCCAGACTTTTGGCCCAGGCCGAATTGCACGGGACGCTATCAACAGAGATGCCCAGGACCTGTGCATCATAGCCTTTGAAGCGTTCGAGGTCTGCTTCATAGGCTGGCATCTGCGCCGTTCAGACAGGCGTCCACGCCAGAGGGTAGAACGCCAGCACGACGTTCTTCTGCCCACGGAAATCCGAAAGCTTCACCTTCTTGTCTTTCTCAAGGTGACTCTTCAACTCGAAATCCGGGGCCATGTCTCCAACTTCAGGCATAACAGAGTAGTCCTCCTTCGAGATGATTTTTAACGAAAACTTTTTAAGCGGTGAATGTCGCGTCAAGATTACATCTTTGACAAGATTGTTTTCAAGAAAGATTGGTTTATTCAATCGCGTATGAGAAGAACGTAGCAGTTCACCTCAGAGGCGCAGAGAGTTGTCGCAGAGGGGGCGCAGAGAGTTGGGTGTCATTCAAGACCTCTGCGTAAACTCTGCGGACGCTCTGCGCCTCTGCGGTGAATCTTACTTGCAATATATTCAAGATTGAATAAACCCTGAAAGCAAGAGTTGTGCTGTCGCGCTTATCAGGCAGGCGATGTAAACTGTTCCCCAAAGATTTAACTTTAACGAAATCTCGTTTGGAGTAGAAAACCCTTGATGATGTTCAGACTCGTCAGCTTTCTAGGCGTCCTGATGGGCTGCATGTTTCTTGGCTTTGCGGTGATTCAATATCGGAACGGCGGGTGGAGCTTCCTGCTTTCGCTCCTGCTCGGCATCTTTAATCTCTACGTCGGGATTACTCTCTTAAACAGAAGCGGCAGGAACGGCAAGCAATAGGAAAGTCAGAACCGCCTGCTGCAAGCGGGCGGGTCGCTTCGCAAAGGCAAAAGGTAAAGGGTAGGTGGAAAACACATTTAATAAAAAGTTGGCTTCCCCAGACTTTTGCCTTTTACCTTTTTACTTTTGCCTTCTTCACCCGCCCGCTACCGCAGGCGGTTCTGACAGCACATGAAAGACAGAGTCATCGTCACTAAAAAGGGAGCGGACCGCGCACGCTCAGGACACCTCTGGATTTATCGCAGCGACGTGCGTGATACGGGCGATGCACACGGCGGCTCGGTTGTTCAGGTCTTCGATGAGCGCAAACGCTTTGTCGGGCAGGCTCTCTACAGCGATCTTTCTGAAATCACTCTACGCCTGCTGACTCAGAGCGACGAGACGATTGACCGCGAGTGGTGGCGCACACGCCTGCGCGCGGCTGCCGCAAGACGCGCGCACATACGAGCCGACAGCAACGCCTATCGCCTCATCTACGCCGAAGGCGACCTGCTCCCATCCCTCATCGTTGACCTCTACGACGACGTGCTGGTCCTCCAAACACTCTCGCAAGGCATGGAGGCCAACAAAGATTTGCTCGTCTCTCTTCTCATCGAAGAGATTGCACCCCGCGCCATCATCGAACGCAACGACGTGCGCGTCCGCGAGCTTGAAGGCTTGGAATTAACAACAGGCATCCTCTACGGCAACGCTCCCGACGAACTCTTAGTCACACAACACGGCACACGCTTCCTCGTCTCCCCGCTCGGCGGACAAAAGACAGGCTCATTTCTGGACCAACGCGAAAACCGCCTCGCCGCGCGCAGCGTCGCACATGGCCGCGCCCTCGACTGCTTCACCTTCAACGGCGCATTCGCCCTTCATCTCGCCCCCGTCTGCGAAAGTGTCCTCGGCCTCGACATCTCCGAAGACGCCATCGCCCACGCCCGCCGCAACGCTGAACTAAACCACGCCCACAACGTCACCTTCTCTGTCGCCAACGTCTTCGACCGGCTGCGCGAAATGGAATCCTCCGGCGAACGCTTCGACACCATCGTCCTAGACCCACCCGCCTTCGCCAAAAACCGCGCCAGCGTCCGCGCCGCCGCACGCGGCTACAAAGAGATCAACCTCCGCGCCTTAAAACTTCTCACACCCGGCGGCACACTTATCACCTGCACCTGCTCCTACCACATGCCCGAACATCTCTTCCTCGAACTCATCACCGAAGCCTCTTCCGACGCACGCCGCCACGTCCAACTCGTCGAAAAGAGAATGCAGTCAAGCGACCACCCCGTCCTCATCGGCGTGCCTGAGACTTACTATTTGAAATGTGTGATTGCGCGTGTGATTGATTGAGTCTGTCTGATTGCAATCAACAATGAATCGAACGCCGTGAGAAACGGCGATACCTGCAGTTTCAAAAGGCTATTTCCATCCACGTTGGTATCGCATCTCATCAACTGCGATTTCTATCCCTTCGGAAACATTCCGCCACGCCGTATCTTTGTTCTCCCATAATTCGACGGCCTTGCCATCTTTGGGCAGGGCTTGCAGCTTGGCGAATGGCGCAAGCTTCCAGTTAACATCACGCACGATGACCGGAATCACTCGCGCCTCTCCCTTGTCGTAGCGTCTCAGGGCAAGTTTCATTTCTTCTTCGTAGCAGTAATCGGAAGCGATGAAGTCTGCGCTGATGAGTAGCAGAATAATGTCTGCTCGTTCGAGGTTTTCATCAATCTTCTGTTTCCACTCGTCGCCCGCTCCGATCTTGCGGTCATGCCAAGCGTCAATCCATCTCTGACGCTGCAAGATTTTCAGATGAGCTTCCAGTTCATTACGCAGGCTCTCGTCTTTGTGCGAATAGCTGTAGAACAGACGCACGTCACGCCTCTGCTCGCTCACTGATTTGTCTCTCTTACGCGTGCCTTCAAGGTCAACGCCATTGAGCAATCCGTTTACATCAAGCTCAACTATCTTGTTGCCCACGACTTTCGGAAACGTCCTTATTTTGTTCTGCTCTAACACCAGCAATTCCTGATAAGGCATGACTGTATCGGGATAGTCAGGCAAGGGAATCATTTCCATCGGTTGCAGGTTGCGAATGTAGCGATGAATGCGCTCGAAGTCTGAGCGTATGATTGCCAGCAAGCGGCGTCGGCTCTGCGCGGGGCCGTGAATGTTGATGAAGACCTTCTTGTCCTGCACGTCTGCTTTGACAAGTGCGCGGCAGCCTTCAAACTCAAGGATGACGCCCGTGCGCCAGCGTTTATACTTTTCGCCTTCGCTCAGGGCGTGCGTGCGGACGATGAAGCGCGGCAGCAGCCCTTCCGTTAGCACAGGATAGTGGTATTGAAAGTTCAGGCATTCTTCGGGCTTGAATCCCATTGCTTCATCCGGTTCCTGTTTGTCGAGGAGTTCGGGTATCAGGTAGTGCGTGTCGTTGTCAGGGAAGCTGAAGCAGAGTTCAAACTTTCTCATCAGATCGAAGATGAAGCGGCGCATACCGGCGGGGTATTCGTCTGCGCTCAGAATCTCCGAAAGGTCGTGGAGCCGAATCTCGCCCTTCTGCTCTGCGAGCTTGGGGGAGTTGAGAATTTTATAGATGCCGTTTGTGATCCAGTGAGGATTCAAGACGTTCATCTCCTGCAAACGGTCGTCGTCCCTGTAGTTCAACACGATTCCGAGACGGTGCAGGTAGGTGGCGAGCAAGTCCTGCGCGGTTGAATCCGTTTCGCCGAACTGCGCGCATATCTCGCGGTATTCGTCAAAGCTCAGATAGTTCTTACTCATTCCCGCCAATCTATCCTTAATAGTGAACCAGCTTGCGGGGAAAGCGTCGCGCAGGTTTTCCATCCGGTCCGTCTCGCGCTCAATGGCTTTGCGAATCTTATCGAGTCCGAATCCGTCCGCGCAGTCTGTCTTGATAAAGTCGCGTATAAAAGGGAACTTCTGTTGCAGAGCGTTGCGGTTCACGTCAAAGGAGTGCTCTTTGATCTTGTTCATGACGACGATGACGGGGGATTCGCTGCCGAAGCTTTCGATGAGCTTGAGCCAGTATTCAGCTTCTATATCTTCGCTGCCTTCGCGCCCACTGAGGACGAGCAGGTAGAGGCTGCGCTGTGTGAGGAAGAACTGGTGCGTGGCGTGCATAATCTCCTGCCCGCCGAAGTCCCAGATGTTGAGCCGCACGTCTTCATTGCCGTTGAGCTTGATGGGCCATTCGGTAATATTGATGCCTTCGGTCTTCTTTTCATATTTGAATATACCTTGTGTCAGCCGGTTGACGATTGAGGTTTTGCCGACAGTTCCGCGCCCGACGAGGATGAGCTTGGCTTCATTCAATGGACGCCGCTCGCTCCCGCTACGCACTCGAAAATAATATTCAAGTATCTCGGCAGGGTTTGCTGGCTTAGTCTCCCCTCTGGTTGTTTCTTGCCATGTCGGACCCAATACTTCAGTGGGCAGACCAAGCCCGTCGTTCCCGTGTAGATAAAGCTTTTCTAACGACCCAAGACTCCGCATGGACTCCGGCAACTCTGTCAACTTATTGTTATCGAGATACAGTATCCGAAGCTGAGTCAACTGGCTGATGGATTTCGGCAACTCTGTCAGTTGATTATCTGAGAGGGCCAGCGTTTGAAGCTGAGTGAATTGGCCGATGAACTCCGGCAACTCTGTCAGTTGATTGTTATCGATGTCTAGCCTCTGAAGCTGAGTCAACTGGCCGATGAACTCCGGCAACTCTGTCAACTTATTGTTGTAGAGGTTCAGTTCCTGAAGCTGAGTCAACTTGCCGATGGACTCCGGCAA
>JBAWGU010000877.1:0-5955 GCA_049593215.1 Pyrinomonadaceae bacterium | reverse complement strand
CCGCCGTGCCGCTCGATGATGCCGTAGGTCACGGAGAGGCCGAGACCTGTGCCTTCGCCGACGGGCTTGGTGGTAAAGAACGGGTCAAAGATTCTTTTCAGATTATCGGGAGCGATGCCTGTGCCCGTGTCGCTTATCTGAACGACGACTTGCTCCTGTTCGCGTTGCGTGGCGATCTTCACCTCGCCGCCGTCTTTTACTGCTTGAGCAGCGTTGGCGAGCAGGTTCATCCAGACTTGATTGAGTTGGCCCGCGTAGCAATCAACAAGGGGCAACTCTGCGTAGTTGCGCAGGAGACTGATGTGGCCTTTGCTGTAGAAGCGTGAGAGCAGGCGGATGGTTGATTCGAGTCCTTCGTGAATATCAACCTTCTTGAATTCGGCTTCATCAAGGCGAGAGAAGATGCGCAGGTTCTGCACCACGTCGCGTATGCGCTCTGCCCCTTCGTGGCAATCGGAGACTATCGAATGAAGGTCTGCAAGCGTGTTCTCGTAATCTATCTCGTCTTTAATGACGCTCACCTGCTCGGCGGCTTCCGGCGTAAGCTCTACGGCGTTGTAGAAAGCGAGCAGGCGTTCGAGGCCGGAAGCGCACTCGCGCAAAATTTCCATGTTGCCGTAGATGAAGCCCGCAGGATTGTTAAGCTCGTGCGCGACGCCTGCGGCGAGTTGGCCCAGAGAAGCCATCTTCTCTTGATGGACCATCTGCGTCTGCAAGCGCACAAGCTCGGCGCGGCTCTGCTTGAGTTCGGTGTTATGTCTCTCTAAAGCAGTCCGGTAGTTGCGCGCATCTCTCAGCAGAGCGCGACGCTCAAGAGCGCGCACCACAGCCATCTCAAGCACATCCATGTCGCAAGGCTTAATCAGATAGTCGTAAGCTCCGAGCCTGACGGCATCCAACACGCGCTGCGTGCGGTCAACGCCTGAGACCATGATGAGGGCCGTGTCCGGAAAATGCGCGGTGACCTGGCGCAGCAACTCTACACCGCTCCGGCCCGGCATCAGCATGTCCGAGATGACGAGCGCGAAAGGCTCGCTCACGAGACGAGTCATTGCTTCATCAAAGCCTGCTGCCGTGACGCAGGAATAGTTCTGGCTGAGACAGCATTCAAACAGGTCGCGGATGGCCTCTTCATCGTCAACAATGAGAATGCGCTTGTCTGCCGTGTCCGAAGAATAAGAAGGCGTTGGAGTCTGAGCTTTCGGCGGAGTGTCCAAGAGTGCGTAGGTCATCGGATTCAAGTAGGCTTTTGATGGAGGGTGAAAGAGCAGGAGCGCAATGGCTCTCGCTCATCAGGGTCAACGCATCGGATATTGACTGCGGCGAACAGGGCAGGCTTGTGGCGTTTCGCCACGGCGCAATGCACCAACAAGCACATCCACAGGCGCAATCTGCGCCAACATCACAGACCAATGGCACAAGCCATGCCAGAGAAAAGCTGTCAGTAGTCCGTTGTCCGCAGTCAGTTGTTTTGAGTGTTCGTGGCGATGAGTGGTTTATCTAAAGCATTCATCTCAGCTATCACAAACAACGGACAACTGACTACGGACAACGGACAGCTTTTCTTTCATCCCTGCTTTTCAATCTTGTGGCGTTTGATCATGCGTTCGAGCGTCTTGCGGTCAACTTGGAGGAGGCGGGCGGCGGCCTGTTTGTTGCCGCGTGTGTGATGGAGCACGCGTGCGACGTAGCGGCCTTCGACTTCCGCGAGTGAGGGCCATTCCTCAACAGTCGTTTCCGGCTTATTCTCTAAAGCTCCTGTCGCAGCTTCTTCCGGCGCGGGCGCACTCTCTTGAGCGCGTATGCGTTGCGGCAAATCTTCGGGGCGCACGATGTGGTCGCAGAGCGCGGCGGCGCGCACGACTGCGTTCTCCAACTCGCGTATGTTGCCGGGCCACGAATAATTTTCGAGCAGGCTGAGAGCTTCGCTTGAAAAGGTGACGGGCGCATCACCGGCAGGGCGCACACGCTCTGCGAAACGTCTGGCGAGCGGCAGGATGTCTGCACGCCGCTCGCGCAATGGCGGAAGATGAATCGTGACGGCGTTCAAACGATAGAGCAGGTCCTGGCGAAAATGTTTGGAAGCGATCTCATGCTCGACATCACGGTTGGTCGCGGCAATCACGCGCACGTCAACATGCAGCGTGCGGTTCGACCCGACGCGCCGAATCTCTCCTTCTTGCAGAGCGCGCAGCAGCTTCACTTGAAAGGCGTGCGTGGTCTCCGTTATCTCATCAAGAAAAACCGTTCCGCCGTCTGCCTCTTCCCACAATCCCACGCGCTCGCGTTCCGCGCCCGTGAAAGAGCCGCGCGTGTGTCCGAAGAGTTCGGATTCAATCAGCTCGGCAGGCAGTGCGCCGCAGTTGACCGCAACAAAGGAGCGCGCGGCGCGGCGGCTGCGTAGATGTATCGCGCGAGCGACAACCTCTTTGCCCGTCCCGGACTCGCCCGTAATCAGCACAGGCAGATTCGTCGGCGCGACGCGGCCCACCAGCTTCATCACTTCGACGAAGGCGGGGCTGTGGCCGACGAGGTCTATGTCTGAAATGTAGCCGCGCTTCTTCTGCGCTTCCTCCAGGTTGACACGCGCGCTGCGAGATTTGATATGCCCGCGCACGCTCTCTGCGAGCGCAAGCACTTCCGGCATCCCGAAAGGTTTCAGAAGATAATCGTATGCGCCGAAGGCTGTGGCATCGAGCGCGCCGACAGCAGAGCCGTGCCCGGTCATCAACACGACCTGCGCTTTGGGCTGCTCTTTGTTGAAACGCTTGAGGACAGCAAACCCGTCTTCGCCGCCGAGCATGACATCGCAGAAGACCAGAGACCAACGCTTCTCGCCAATCAGCTTAAAGGCTTCTTCGGCAGTCGCGGCCTCGCTCACACTCCAGCCGCTCGTGCGCAAAACTTCCGCCACGAAAGCTCTCACCTGCGGCTCATCATCAATGACAAGAGCTTCCATAACTCTCCCGGCAGCAATAGACAGCAGTCAGTCGTTGCCACATGGTTTTCGATCCGTAACTATTTATCGTGGAAGCGAGGCTAATAATTTTCTGTAGATGATTTTCTTCAACGGGGCGCAGAAAGTTACCGGCGCGACGTGTGAGGTAGCGACCCATCGGCAAGGAATGTGCCCAAAGCGAAGTCAATCCTAATCCCTAAGTTGACCGCCTCCGGGCGAATGGGCGGTTTTATTTATCGCAAGTCTTAACAACAAGCGCTTGAATTAATCGGCTTGATGAGAGAAAGAAGAAAGAGACCCAACCAAGTTACTCTCTTCAAGCAAACTCGTCTGGGCCTCTTTTTAAGTTGCGGCCATTCTACAACTATCTTCCAAGCGCCGCAATAAATTCTTTTTCTAAATGCAGATCATTTCAAAGAGCCTTCTGCGGGCGCGAAGTAGACGAGCAGCGTCAAATCTTCCTCAATGGTGTGAAAGCGATGAACGACTCCGGCCTCAACGAAGATGAGATGCCCCACTTCAACTTCGCGCTCCTCTTCGCCGACAAGCGCAACAGCGCGCCCGCTCAAAACGTAATAGACTTCTGCCTCTGTGTGCGGCTGCTGCTCGTCCGTTGCGCCCGCAGGCAGGCGATAAATCCCCAGACTCATCGAAGGCACGCGCAGAAATTCCAGATAACGTAGCGGGCCGCGCTCAAGCTCTGCGCGCAGATTGCTGAGGTCAAAAACTTTCATCTCGAATTTTTCGTTTCAAGTTATGATGCAGGGTCTTTCCGGGAATACGCAGATTTCAAGTGGGAGGTTCGGGCTTTATGGCTTTGGAGATGAGAAAGGTTTGCGAGAAATGCGGAGCGTCCGTGACGGATGACGGCGAGGCATACATCTGCACTTACGAATGCACCTTCTGTTCAAACTGCGCGCACGCCATGAATCAGGTCTGCCCCAACTGCGGCGGCGAGCTTGTGCCTCGCCCAAAGCGGCGCGTCTCAAATGAATAACTTTGCAGTAGGGGCAGGGACAAGTCCTCTGCCCGCCTCTTGCTATAACAATAAATTAACAGGATAGACAGGATAAAAGGAATGATGAATGATGAAGAAAAAGCTCTTTAGTCTTTGATTCATCATTCCGCATTCCTCATTCATCGTTTCTGCTTTATCCTGTCTATCTTGTCCATCCTGTTTGAATTCTTCTGTAGATTGAGCGGGCCGAGGACTTGTCCCTGCCCCTACAGTTTTATAAGCTGCTCTTAAGTAGATTCCACTACAGCGAAAGCTCTCACGGGAAACGTGCCGAAGTTTTTGACTTTGACAGGCACGGCGTAGAAGCGGAAACCGTCTGGGGGCAACGCGCCCAGATTGGTCATGTGCTCGACGATTGCGATTTCTGCGCGCAGGAGTATTGAATGCGCTGGCCTTTGGAGGTCGCGCGTGTCATCTATGTTGAGCGAGTCAATCCCGACAAGCGTTGCGCCCGCGTCCGCGAGATACTGCGCTGCATCTTTAGTTAAAAACGGATGCCCCTCAAAATATTGCTCGCTTCGCCAATGCCTGTCCCATCCGGTGTGAATCAGCACAGCCTTCCCACTGACCTCAACGCTCTCAAAATAAGAGGCATCAATAGCGCGCTCGCTCTCTTCGTTAAAGCGAATAAGGATGCCTTCGAGGTTTGCAAGGGAAGAGAGCGGGAGCGCGCTTAAATCTTTTCCGTCCGCGTAGCGATGAAAGGGCGAGTCTAGGTACGTGCCTGTGTTGGCGACCATCTCAATCTTGCCGATGTGAAACTCTGTGCCCTGCGCGTAAAGGGCGCGCGACTCTTCGCGGCTCAGGAAGTCGCAGATGACGGGCGCGGGCAAGCCTTTGTAAGTCGTCATGCCATGCTCAACCGTGTGGCTCAGATCAATCAACTCATGCTTTGCCATCTTCACTGCCTCAAACGCGTTCCAATTCTGGAAGAGTCCGCTCGTTACGGACGTTGCCCGTATTAAGAGTTGACTTTGGCTCAAGCAGCAGGATGTGCGCCTCTTCTTCTGCGACAGGGCAGTGCTCAACGCCACGCGGGACGATGAAAAATTCGCCCTCTTCGAGAATAACGTCTCCGTCTCTAAGCTTCATCGTCATCCTTCCTTTGACGACGAGAAACATTTCATCTTCCGTGTCGTGATGATGCCAGACGAAATCGCCTTTGAACTTGACAGCCTTCACGTAAGTGTCGTTCACCTCACCGATAATCTTCGGACTCCACTGCTCTTGAAAGAGCTTGAACTTCTCTTCGATGTTGACCTTTTCCATGAGACTTCAAACCTTTCTTCACTGTTTTGCTGGAATCGGATTCAAGAGATCGAGCACAACTTTCCACTTGCCGCCCTCTTGTTGTTTCCAGATATGCAGGTAGTTGCCTGTCTCCTGCGCGCCAACGTCTGTGCCGTTGCCTCCAAGCTCGTAAGTCCCGTATGTATATCCGAGATCGCCTGAGCGCGAGACATCCGCGCGGAGGGGTTGCCAACTTAAACGCTCAGGCTTCGCGGACAAGACTGCGAGCGCGGCCTCTTTTCCCTTGACAGGAAACTGCCCTTCACGATGAAGCCTCAAATCATCCGCCGCGTAAGACGAGAAGGCTTTGGCCGCGCCTTCTGAGACAGAAGCTTTCGCAAACTCGCGATCCAGATTCAGCAGAGCGTTTCTTTCATCATCAACCTCTGCCTTCAATCTAGGCTTTCCTATTTTCGCCTGCGTGCTTCCTCCATCCACTTGATTCGCTGGCGCGACCGCAGGAGCTTCGTTCTCTGTCCCGATGTCGAGCGCAACACGCCAGACTCCATTCGCTTGCTTCTTCCAGACCGAGACAAAATTTCCATAGGCGACGGGCTTCTCGTCCGCGCTCTCGCGCCTGAACTCCCACGGGCCGGTCGTATATCCCATATCGCCCGCGCTCGAAACATTGGCGAAGATGGGATACCAGGAGAGCAGGCCCGGTCGCTTCGGGCGCGCGCTCCAACTC
>JBAWGU010000876.1:0-4671 GCA_049593215.1 Pyrinomonadaceae bacterium | reverse complement strand
ATACAAGCGCTCAAGTGGGAGACAGACGCTTTCCCCGGATTTCATCTGGCAGGCTCGCAAGCGCAGATTGACGATACGCTCAGTATAAATAATTGCGACATCGTGGTTGGAATCTTCTGGAAGAGATTCGGCACGCCCGTCAGAGACGCCGAATCAGGAACGGAGCATGAGCTTGGCCGCGCTCACTCGGCATGGCGTGCCAGCAGAGGCAAACGCCCGCACATCATGGTCTATTTCAAAGATAAGAAGTGTGTCTTCAAAGATGATGCGGAGAAAGAGCAATTCTCAAAGGTGCAAGCCTTCAAAGAGAAATTGTCAAAGGACGGGCTGTGGTGGGCATACAGGAGCAAAGCTGAATTTGAAGACTTCATCAGAGAACATCTCACCATGTATCTCTTAAAAAACGCAGGGCATCTCGGCGGCAGAACTTACAGCGTCATCAGGTCTCGACAGGATTTGGCAGATTGCAATGAGCGAATAGTACGTCAAGCGCAGGAAATCCTCTTCACCACAGGCTCGCGCTCTCACGAACCGGAATATCTTGCTGTCATTAAGGAGAGGCTTAAAAGGAAGAGCGGGCTTGTGCATTACCGCGTGCTCTTTGGACCACCTTATCATCAAGTCCTTAAAGATCATCTCCTGCAACTTCTGGAAGTCCGCAAGCCCGATCCCAAAATTTACAGGTCTAAGACACTCTATCTTGGTCTGTTTGAGGATTACGTGCGGCAGTCTGAAGCGTTTATTGTAGGGAACGAGCGTGAAGCATTGATTCTCTTGCCGTCTCTGGTCGGCATGGGCGAATTTAACTCCGGCCTCGTCTTTACGGGCGCGGAAGAGGTCGAAGGGCTTAGAAGATTCGTCAAACAGTTGTATGAAGCAAGCCAGAAGTTGGAGACGGTGAAGGCGATTCAAGCTTTGAAGGTGCGCGACGAAGAGAACGCGCCGGAACAAGGTGAGGGGAGCGTGATTACTTGAAGGAAAGCATAGTCGATCTAGCCGCGTCGCTTGTCCGACTTCCGTCGCGCGCTGGCATTGATGAAGTCGAGAGGATTTTAGATTTTCTGACAGACTGGCTCACGCGGCGCGGTCTGGAGCCTGCACGCCTCTCCGCGCAGACAGGCAATGATGTCGGACTCTTTCTGCATTTGAAGTCGAGCGAGCCGGGACCAGCCGTCTGCCTCAACGCCTGTCTTGATACCGCGCCGTTCGGAGATGAAGAAGCGTGGTCGCGCCCGCCAGCTTCCGGCGTCGTCGAAGACGGAAGGCTCTACGGGCGCGGCGCGGCTGATTCAAAAATCGCCGTCTCTATCTTCAGCCATCTCGCCCTCGCCTTTCATCAGGAAAAATCTTTGCCGCGCGGCGAACTCTTCATAATCTTTGACGCTGACGAGCACACAGGTGATTTTCACGGCATCAAAACTTTTTTAGAAACTGCGCCGCGCAGACCCGATGCTGTCCTGATAGGTTATCCGGGCAACGATAAGCTCGTCGTCGGCTCGCGCGGATTCCTGCGCGCTGAAGTTACAGCCTATGGCAGAGCCGCGCATTCCGGTTCGAGCAAGCCTTCGGGCCGGAACGCGATAGAGAAGGCCATGCGCTTGATCGAATCGCTCTCTACGCACTCTTTGCCTGTCGAGAGCGATGCTTACTTCTCTTTCGGTCCGAAGCTCACCGTTACAGAAGTGCATGGAGGCGAAGGCTTCAGCCTCGTTCCTGATCGTTGCTGCTTCAAAGTTGATTTTCGTCTCACGCCGAACGTCAACGCAGAGGTCGCCGCCGAATGGATCGAGAGCGTCGTCAAAGGTGTTGACGACACTGACGAGCAATCTCGCCCGACGCGAATTGATTGGAAAGAGAGTTGGCCTGCGTATCGCGTGCCTTTGGAGAGTCCTCTGGTGAAGCAGTTTCTTGATACTGCGAAAGAAGTTTTCGGACGCAGCGTAGAGCCTGTCATTAGTGGACCATCAAACATCGGCAACTACCTTTCTGCCAGAGGCATCCCTGCCTTGAGCGGCTTCGGCGTGAGCTACCGAAACATTCACGGCACGGACGAGAGCATCGAAGTTGAGACAGTCATGCCCGTTTATGAAGTTTACCGCAGGGCCATCGAGCGGATTCTGCGAACGGGCCTCTCCTGATTTACGGACGCTGCTTAAGAATTGAGTCCAGATAAACGCCAGCACAGGGGCGCGCATCCGTCTGACGCGCGATTGTTCGATGAAAGACACGTGGCAGCGTTGCGCGTCGCTGTTTCAGAACTGTCATGGCTCTTGAGTCGTGCATACACGATGAGAGCCGCGCTCAAACTCGTAGGCGACCGCCACGCCTTGCGCGAGCGTCAACGCCTTGCCGTCTCGCGCGCGGCCTGCTCGGACGAGAGTCTGGAAAAGCGCAAAGCAAATTGTCTCTCTGTCCAAAATCTGAAAGGCGAAGAGATAATTGTTGACGGCTTCAACCTTATCATCACTATAGAGGCTGCGATGAGCGAGGGCGTGCTCATCCTTTGCCGCGACGGTTGCATACGCGATCTTGCAAGCGTGCATGGCTCTTATCGTTCAGTGACGGAGACGGAGCGCGCGATACGTTTGATAGGCGAAGCTTTCAAAGAGTTGGAGATAAAATCCGCGACGTGGCTGCTCGATAGTCCCGTCTCGAATAGCGGCAGGCTCGCGCGCAAGGTACGAGAGATGTCTGCCGAGCAAGGTTTTGATTGGAATGTCGAAACGGTTTTCAGTCCCGATGCGGAAATCATCTCTTCAGATAAAATTGCTGTGACCTCCGACTCTTTGATTCTTGATAGAGCGGGCCGTTGGGTTAATCTACATGCTTACCTGATTGAAAATTATCTTCCGCAATCATGGCTGGTAGATTTAAGAGATGCAGATGGAAATTAAACTGAAAGAGATAGACAAGAACAACTGGCTTGAGGCCATCGGTCTCGAAGTCTATTTGGAACAGAAGGACTATGTTGCTCCGAACGCCGTCTCTCTGGCGGAAGCTTACGTGCAGCCCGGTGGTCTTGGCCTGCAACCTCTGGCAATCTATCTGGACGAGACGCTGATTGGCTTCGCCATGTATGGCCGACATCCTGAGCATGAGCGCGGGCAATGGATTCAACGCTTCATGATTGACCAGCGCTATCAAGGTCAGGGATACGGAAAAGCCGGTCTGCTCCTGCTGCTCGAACTGCTCAAGAGCAAAGACGACTGCCGGGAAATCGGACTCTGCGTTAATCCTGATAACGCGGCGGCGCAGGCTTTCTATCGCAGCTTCGGCTTCGTTGACACAGGGCGTATTCACTCTGGAGAACTAATCTACTCGCTTGCCATATAATTTCATCATGATAAGAAAGACGCGCACGTTCAACCCTCTCAGCTTACTGCTCATCATCACGCTGACCTTCGCCGCGATGTCACGGGGCATCGCGCAGGACGCGCAACAGCGCGAGCGTAGAGTTACGCCAAGCACGCCTGCCTCTACCACGACTCCGACTCCAACACCTGTCGCCGCTTCTGCTGCGCCGACCACGCTCGCGCCAAAGACTCTCGGAGAATTGCAGGCGCGCATTGATGAGCTGTCGCGGAGCGCGGAGCTTACGCCTGCGTTGGTCGCGGTCAAAGTCGTCTCGCTCGACACAGGCCGCACGCTTTATGAAGAGAATGCGGGAAAACTTTTGCGCCCTGCGTCGAACATGAAGCTCTACACAGTCGCCGCCGCGCTCGACCGTCTCTCGCCCGACTATCGTTTTAAGACGAGCGTTCAGGCGGTCACAAGGCCGGACGCGAAAGGGACTTTGCGCGGCGATCTCATCATCTACGGGCGGGGCGATCCGACCTATGCGACGCGATTTAACGACGGCAGCTACACGAAGGCGATTGACGAACTCGCGGCGAGCATCGCGGCGGCAGGCGTCAAGCGAGTTGAAGGCGATCTCGTCGGCAACGACACCTATTTCGCGGGACCACCGCTCGGCAGTGGTTGGGAGTGGGAAGATTTGCAGTGGTGGTACGGCGCGGAGGTGAGCGCGTTGACCATCAACGACAATTCCGTTGATCTCAACATCAAACCCGGCTCGAAGCTTAACATGCCCTGCACGATCACGATGGGACCGCCCGTTCCGTTCGTCTCCATCCTCAATCACACGACGACCGCAGAGCGCGGCACACCCAGAAATCTCTTTGTCTATCGAAGCATGGGCGGAAATGTGATTGAAGTCGGCGGAAGCTTGCCGCTCGATGACAGAGGCTACATGGGAAGCGCGGCCATCCCGCATCCCGCGCTTGCATTCATCTACCTGCTACGCGCTTCGCTGGCCCAGCGCGGAGTCATCATCACCGGACGCTCGCGCACCATTGACCCTCCCGCCTCGCGCGGAAATCCTTCATACGATTCGCCTCTGTGGGATGCGGTCGCTTCGAGGGTTCCCCTCATCGAAATTGCGAGCAGGCAATCGCCGCCTCTCAGTTTGATTGCGGCGCAGACCTTGAAGCCGAGCCAGAATCTCTACACGGAACTAATACTTCGCACGCTCGGCAAATCTGTTCCACCCGATTCGACGAAAGCGCAAACGCACGAAGAGGCTGGCATCGAAGTCGTCAAAACATTCCTGCGCGAAGCGGGACTCGCGCCCGATGCTTTAGTTATCACTGACGGCTCAGGACTCTCGCGCAA
>JBAWGU010000875.1:0-2142 GCA_049593215.1 Pyrinomonadaceae bacterium | reverse complement strand
GGCTTTGTCATTGCTCTAAAAAGAAATTGCGCCACTCTCACCGAAGTAAAAGCGGCGCAATCCCTGAATCCCTTTCCGAATCATCTCGGGCAATCCTCAGTTACCGAAGCAACTAATAATCGCCTGTGACGATTAGAGGGGATGGCAACAGCACATGTACACGCAACTGCTGCCAATTTATATACCGGGATACTCGCGTTGGCGGTCAACGCTCCCCGGTCGGCGCTTGATTCGTTTTCACAAACCATTGCATCTCTCTTGCGAGCGACGCGCGCCATTTGGTTTTTGTTGTGGTGGCTTTTCCTCCACCGCCGGTTACGTCCCCGGCAACGAGGCTCTCAAGTCCGAAGACTTTTGAGCGACTGCTTCCCTTCAGCGGTTCCTTTCCAAAGGGCGCGTCTCGTTTTTATCCGAGACGCTCGAAAGAATCTTTCGACTCTCTCTAGCAAGCCTTTCGGCTTCAGCATGAGGCGTCAATAGAATTAGCAGCCGCCTGCCTTTTCCCTCAAACGTTGCGTCACCGCCACGTCCGCCGATCCTCTCGCTGGTCATGTTGCCCGTGAGCATCACGACTGAAGTGTTGTGGGTTATACGCTCATCAAAAATCGAAGTCAAGCAGAAAACACTTTAACTTCTCCTGACTTTTTATTCACACCCCTGTGGAAAAATCTGTGGAAAATCTTCTAACTGATAACAGGCAAACTGATACGCTTTTTCGACGCGCGATTTATCAATCTCTGATTCTGAAAAGAAATGTTGCTCACGCCGTTGACCCTTCGTGCGCGCCATTCGCCCACAAGTCTTTCAAGCTCTGCGCCGTCGCTTTCAGGGTCAACTAAAGTGAGCCAGAGCGGAGTGGGAAGCCAAGCCCACGCCGCGCCGTAAACTTCCCGGTTTAGCTGCTCAATGCGATGCTCCGTCCTCGACTGCAAAGCGAGCGGCGGCAAATCTTCCCAGTTCTCATAGCAGGCATGTTGAATGCAGGGCGCGGGCTTGGCGCGACGATGCACGAGGCAGCCGGAGCGCGGGTCAAAGAGCGGGCACGCGTAAGTCTGGCGGAACGTGTCGCCGGATGCGCGAAGGCCGTAGCGCTCAACTGCTTCACGCGCGCGCGCATAGACGGCGCGACGCTCCGCATCCGAGAGGCGCGGCGTGCGCTGTAGAGTTTCGCGTATGGCGACTGCCTCAAGCCTTGTGATGTGAACATTGACGAAATGCGCGTCCGTGCAGCACACGCCGCGCACGGGGCAGGTCGCGCAATCTTCAGCGGCGTGCTCGTAATTGAGTTTGATATGGCTCTGATATGAAGCCTTGACGCGTTGCAGATAGGCCAGCGCGTCAGACTCGGTTCGTCCGCTCATCTCTTTTCATAAAGCGCGAGGAACTCAAGATTTCCGTCCGCGCCGCGCAAAGGTGATTCAATCACTCCGCTCACATCCAAACCCAGTGCGCGCGCCGCCGCATTTACTTCTTCTACAACGCGCGCGTGCTGCTGCGTGTCTTTGACAATACCGCCGCGCCCGACTTCGCCCCGGCCCACCTCAAACTGCGGCTTGATGAGCGTCAGTATACGTCCATCGTCCATCAATAAAGGAACAATCGCGGGCAAGACTTTGGTGGCCGAGATGAAAGAGACATCCATCACTACTATGTCAAACTTCGCATCGAAATCTTCCGGCTTCAGGTAACGCGCGTTGACGCCTTCTCTGACTTCAACGCGCTGGTCCTGTCTCAAACGCCAGTCAATCTGATTGTGGCCTACATCAATCGCCAAGACACTGTGCGCGCCGTGCTGCAACAGGCAATCAGTGAATCCGCCCGTCGAAGCTCCCACGTCCAGACACGCAAGGCCGCTCACGTCCAAACAGAATTCGCGCAAAGCCGCTTCGAGTTTGACGCCGCCGCGCCCGACGTAACGCGAGGCAGGATCATCCGCGCCCTTCACACGAATATCAGCATCGTGTGTGAACGCCTCCGACGACTTAGAGACGCGCTGCTCGCCAACCAGCACCACGCCCGCCATCACAAGCGCCTGCGCCTTCGCACGCGTTGGCGCAAGCCCGCGCTCCACCAACAACCTGTCAATACGCTCACGCTTCATCAACAACACTCAACATCTTCTTTGCGTCTTTGCGCCTTTGC
>JBAWGU010000874.1:0-3194 GCA_049593215.1 Pyrinomonadaceae bacterium | reverse complement strand
CGTCGTGGGCTACTGATATGTCGCCCCTCCGGGGCTGGTGTTGAATTGGCGCTTTACTTCTTCATCAAAATCCAGTTCCACTTCACGCCTTCGATGTTGTTGCCTTCGCCTTTCATCATGCCTCCGTCCAGAGTGCCTTGCAGCACGGAGTAGGAATTGCCGATGACAATCTGCACGTTGTTGCCGGATTGTTTCCATGTGCCGCCGATGGATTTGATGCTGGTGACGCCGTTTGATAAGACGCTGATGTTGTAGCGGATTTTTCCATCTTTCAGAAAATCAATCGAGTACTCGCCCGATTCGGGAGAGTTGCCCGTCCATGATGTTCCTTCAAGCGAAGAGCCAGCTTCGGCGTTTCTTAAATCCGAAGAGGTCTCTTTTGGCGGATCAAGCGGCGGGCCTGCTTCGTTCGTGTTTGATGAAGTGATTGCTATTTTGCCGGGCGCGGCGATGATCAGCTCATCTGCCCTGTAGCCTTCTATCACAGCGAACGGGCGCTGGTCTTTGCCCTGTCCTAAGTCGAGCAGGACTTTTCTAGGCACGCGGTCCTGCAAATATTTGACTAAACCTGAGAGCGTGACTTCGCCGCGCTCGTTGGCTGCGCCGCCGCGCAAGCCTTCGACGAGCGCCCAAGTGAAATAGCCTTGATGCTTCTCTTTGAATTCATAAGCGCGATGGCCTACGGCAGTCGCGTAGAGCGTGGCGAAGGCCGTCACCTCACGATTACGCACGTCGAAATTGAGGCCGCGCGTGTAAGCAGGCGTCAGAGGATTGTCTGCGTTGGAGCGTCCCGAAGGGTCGTTGCGGCAAGCATCGAGAATCATCAGGACTTGACCGACACCGGCTTTGCGAATCCTGTCTTTAACCTGCGTGACGTTGATGGCTGTCTGTTCGAGCAGGTCAACGTCGTTGCTGACCTGCGCGTCCGAGGGAAGCAGAAACGCCTGCCCGCCGCGCTCTACGCCGTGACCTGCGAAGGCGAAGAGGAAGAGTCCGTCTTTCGGAAGCACTGCGGCAAGATTTGAGAGACGGCGCAGGATGTTGCCGCGCGTCGGCTGTCGCTCGGCAGGTTGATTCGAGGCGAGCAGCATCACCTGATCGCTCGGAAAACCTGCGTTGGCGATGAGCGCGTCCGCGAGAGACTTTGCGTCGTTGGTCGCGCCGCCGAGCGTGGTAATTTGAGTATCCGCATACTGGTCAACGCCTATGATGAGTGCGAAACGCTTGGCCTTACTTGGAAGTTGTTTGACCTGCGGGGCAAGACTGAGGCCGCGATCTTTTTGCGGCTGCGCCTGCGCGGCAAACGCGAAGAGCGAAAGCAGGGAAGCTGTCAGAAGCAGGAAGCGTAGAGCGTGTGTCTTGCAAGAGGGATGATTAAGTGTTCTTGTGTGCATAGGAATTTACCACCTTTCGTGCGAGGGACGGTTAAACGCAAAAGAATTTGCCTGCTGAAAAAGATTTTACCGGAAATCCTTTAGGGAAGAAACTGCGAGCCTGCTGCGTCTAAAGGTTTGGTTGTCGAAATAGACGTAGGAGGCAGATTGAGACAGCGCGCTGTAATGACTGAACGGCACAGGGATGAGCGCGTCATTGAAGCCTGTCAAAACGGCGACAGGGAAGCCTTTCGTCTGCTGTTTGAAACCTACAAGGACAAGATTTATTCCATCGCTCTTTACACCTTCGGCGGCAACGAGACGGCGGCGCGAGATGTGGCGCAGCAAGTCTTTCTCAAATTGTTGACGACGATCAAGCAGTTTCGCCGCGATGCGGAGTTTACGACATGGCTCTATCGCTTAGTCGTCAACACCTGTATTGACGAGCAGCGCAAGCAGCGTCGCTTTCTTCCTTTCGGAGATGTGACGGAGATACGCACTTCCATGAGCAAGAGATCGCAGGAAGAAAAATTCGAGCGCGTGGAGATGGCAGAGTCCGTGCGCGAAGCGATCAATCAACTAAAGCCGAAACTGCGTCTGCCGATTCTGTTGAAATACATTGAGGGGCTGTCATACGAAGAGATTGCAGAGGTGTTGGGTTGTTCAAAGGGCACTGTGGCCTCGCGTCTCAATCGCGGCCACAAACGTTTGGCGCAGAGTCTGGGCCACTTGCGCGGCGAGATTGTTCAAGGAGAGTAGAAGATGTTCGGCAAGCATGTAGTTGAAAAGCTTTCCGCATACTGTCAAGGCGAGTTAGCGCCGGAAGAGTCGCGTCGCGTCGCAGAGCATGTGCTCACGTGTACGCGATGTCACCGCGAGCTTGAAGAGATAAAGCTCGGAATCAAACTTGCCGAACAACTCCCGCAAGCGACCGCGCCCGCGTCCCTTTGGAGCGAGATAGAGAACGCGCTGGCTTTAGAACAAGCTCAAAGTGAAACTGCGAGAGCCGCACACTTACATCTTGAGAAATCAGAAGCGGACGACTCGCGTTCAAAACATTCTCGCCAGCAATCTTCTCAACCTTCATCACTTCTTTCTCATTTCTCATTCACGTGGCCTCGCGTCTTAGCTTTCAGCGCGTTGCTGCTGTTTGCAGTTGGCGCGAGCGCTGTCTGGTACTACGCGCGAGTTTCCGGCAGAGCATGGCAGGTGGCGCGTCTGGGCGGCTCGCCGGAAATTGATTCAAAGCGGATAGGCGACACGGACAGCCTCGCTGTCGGCGAGTGGCTGGTGACGGACAATATCTCGCGCGCTCTTATCAAAGTCGGTCTGATAGGCAACGTCGAGATTGATCCGAACACGCGCGTGCGACTCGTTGAGACGAGCGCGACGGAGCACCGGCTAGAGCTTGCGCGCGGGCGTCTGCACGCAAGGATTTGGGCGCCGCCGAGACTCTTCTTCGTTGACACGCCTTCTGCGGAAGCGATTGATCTTGGCTGCGCTTACACTTTGGAAGTTGACGACGCGGGCAACGGCCTGCTGAAGGTCACCTCAGGCTACGTCGCGCTCGACGCAAAGGGCAGAACATCCGTTGTTCCAATCGGCGCAGCCTGCGCGACGCGCAAAGGCACAGGGCCGGGCACACCTTTCTTTGAAGATTCCACCGAAAGCTTTCGCGCAGCTTTGAACAGATTCGATTTTGAAGCGAACGATGCTGAGTCGCGTTCACAAGCTTTGCAAACGGTCTTGACAGAGGCGCGCAAACGCGACGGCCTCACGCTCTGGAACCTGCTCTCGCGCGTCGAAGGCACAGAGCGCGAG
>JBAWGU010000873.1:0-12958 GCA_049593215.1 Pyrinomonadaceae bacterium | reverse complement strand
ATGCGTGAAAGACCTGTGCGCATAGCCACGTCAACTGTGACGACGTTAAGCGATTTTACTAATCCTGTACGCATCGTCACGTCGCGCATGGAATAGCCGCCGCCGTAATTCGCGGGACGGTATTTCGCGTTGCGCGCATAGACAAATTCCTGCGGCGCGTCCGTGAACATCTGCACGGGAGAGATGCTGCTCTCAAGCGCGGTCGCATAGACGAAAGGTTTATAGACGGAGCCGGGCTGGCGCAAAGCGTCTGTTGCGCGATTGAGTTGGGAGGCAGCATAGTCGCGCCCGCCGACCATCGCCAGCACGTTGCCTGTTTTCGGGTCTAGAGCGACGAAAGCAGCTTGCGGCGTGGCCTTGCCTTTGTAAACTTTGTCGAGGCGTTCGAGTTGATGCTTGATGGCGTCTTCGGCAATCTGTTGTAGGTCAAGATCAATGGTCGTGTAGATGCGCGGCGCGCTCTCTTCCCCTACGCCTCTCGCGTCGAGTTGATGCTCAACGGCGCGGTTGACGTAATCAACGAAGTAAGGCGCGAGAGATTCATTCTTAAGATTATCTGCGGGCACGACCTTGAGCGGTTCATTTGAAGCGGCGGCGGCATCCTCTTTTGTAACCCAACCGTCGCGCAGCATCGAGTTGATGACTGTGTTGCGGCGCGCAACGGCATTCTCTTCATGGCGGTCTGGCGCGTAGCGGTTCGGGCTTTGAATCATGCCCGCAATCGTCGCCGCTTCCGCGAGCGAAAGTTCTTTCAACTCTTTGCCGAAGAAGACGCGCGCAGCCTGTTCGACGCCGCGCACGCCGACGGCTCCGCGCTGGCCCAGATAAATCTCGTTGCAGTAGAGCGCGAAGATGTCTTCTTTTGAGAGACGGCGCTCAAGCGTGAAGGCGAGCATCGCTTCCGCAAACTTGCGTCTCAAGGTTCGCTCAGGCGAGAGGTAACTGTTCTTGACTAACTGCTGCGTGATGGTCGAGCCGCCCTGCCCCATGCGTTCGTCTCCCGCATTGCGCAGGAGCGCGCGGCCCACGCCGAAGATGTCCAACCCGCTATGCTCGAAGAAGCGCCGGTCTTCAATCGAAGTGATGGCGTGAACGAGTACGGGCGGAATGTTCTGAAAAGAGAGGACGGAGCGTTGGCCCGCTTTCATAGAAGCGTCGGAAGTCAAAAGCTCCGGCTCAAGCGTATATGAATCGAGAGAGACGGCATCGCCGTTGAGTTCTTCAATTCGTCCCTTGTTGTTGAAAGCGACGCGCACGACATCAGGCACGTAGTCGCGCGAACTGTTCAAGCTCAAACGGCGCGGGCGAATCTCAACTATCTGGTCGTGCGAGGTAAAGCTTCCGCTCCACACATCGCTTGCGCTCTGTTCGACGTATCCTGCGCGGCGCAGGAGCGCGACGAGTTGATCGGGCGAGAGCGTCTGCCCTGTGCGTAGAGTGCGCGGCGCGGCGTACAGCCCCGCGTGGCTCGTCAGATAGCCGTGAGCCAGACGAGCGTCAACAATCTTTGCGTAAGAGTTATAAGAGTGGGCCAGAAAGATGACGGCGATAACGACGGTGAGCGCGACGGCGGCGAAGACAGAACGGATGATGATGCGTAGCTTGCGCCGCGTTGCGCTCTTTGCGCCGCGACGAACTGCGCTGCCTACAGCTTTGATGACACGTGGCCTGCGCCGTTCGTGTACGGATGTGACCTCAATAGACATAAAGTAAAAAGGCAAAAGGTAAAAGGTAAAAGTCAGGGGAAGCCAACTTTTAATTTGAATGTGGTTTCCGCCTCACTTTTGCCTTTTGCCTTTTACCTTTTGCCTTTCCTTCGTTGTGTTCTCTATAAACGGCTAATTGGCGCAGAATTCTCGTTTGTCAGGGCTTCACGCCGTCACCGCCCGCGACGAGCAGGGACGGCGATGCCTGACTGTTGGATTCGGTCGGCGCGCTGGTCCACTGCGAAAAGGCTGCGGTCGAGACGGCAATCGTAATCAGAATCATGATGATCGCCGCCAGTTGTGCGAGACTGTTTCCTAGCTCCCTCATCTTCTATGTCCCCCTCAGAACTTTTTGAATTAAGCAGGAGAGTCTGTGCATCAAGGCGTTTGAGCAATGTTTATGCCAGTCGAGCGCAAAAGCATGAGGATGTTTATGAGTGAATCAAAATCACGAGCAGAAACAGGCGTTTTAGATGAACGAAGATGAATGAGCAGGCTTAGAGCAGATGAAAGAGAATCTTTATTGCGTTCGTCTTCGGTACAAGATTGAGCGGGTTGATTGGGGGGCGAGCGTTTCAAAAACCGACAACTGAGAAAAGTTTGGAGTTTCGAGTTTCGAGTTTCGAGTTAAGAAGGAAGAACCCGAAACCCCAAACTCCAAACTCCAAACTCGAAACTTTCTATCGCGGTTGAGAGATTCGTCGCTTGTCCGTTTTCTCCGTCTCGTTTGGGCGGCGGCGTAGTTGATACCATTTGGCGGGCGGCTCCGGCGCGGGTTCTAGAAGTTGTTTGATTCTCTCTATGGTTTGAAGCGCGGCCTCTTCGCCTGCTTTGATGAGTTCGTCTGCGCGCTTCATCTCGTCCCAGCGTATGTGGCCGACGCGCGGGCGGATGACCACATCAGCATCCTGTAGCTGGTGTGCCGAAGCGGTCTTCTGTATCAACATCAGGGCTTGAATCAGGACTCCTATGGCGGATTGCGGCGGGCCTAAGAATTTTGCGCCTTCGCTGTTGACATCAACCGCGATAACAATGTCTGCGCCGAGCGAGCGAGCGGCAGCCGCAGGAATGTTTGCGACAAGGCCGCCGTCAACTAACTGGCGACCGTGCTCGTCCGTGACAGGGATGTACCAGCCCGGAATCGCGCAGCTCGCGCGGATGGCGAAAGCTATGTCGCCTTCGCCGCTCATCACAACGGCGGAGCCGGAGTGAAGATCGGTCGCAATCGCCGCGAAAGGAACAGGCAGTTGCTCAAAGCGCGTGACGGGCAGACGCGGGCGAATAAAATCTTCCAGCCGCGCGTTGGATTGAACGCCGAGCCGCGAGAGCGTCATGCGTCCCAGCAGACGCCAGCTCAAGTTGCGTCCAATCTCTTCAATCTCTTCGAGGCTCATCCCGGCAGCGAACGCGCCGCCGACCAAAGCTCCTGCCGAAGTGCCCGCCACGTAATCAATCGGAACGCCGTGCTGCGCCAGAGCGCGCAACACCCCTACGTGCGCAATGCCGCGCGCCGCGCCGCCCGACAAAGCAAGTCCGATGCGCGGTCTCTCTACAGGCTGTGGCTGCTTTCTCCACATAGTTAAGAAACCGGGAGCGAGGTTCAGGCTCTTATCTTATCTCATCAATTATCGCCCGTCACTCACAAGAGCAATTTGCTGTACTACGGTGAGAGAAGCTGATATTACTAACGGCGCACGCGAGTTGAAAATCTTTTGAGGTGTATGAAGCATGATTGAGCTTTACTTTCTCATCTTTCGCATCCCTAAGATGATGAGCAGCCTTGCGAGGGAGCGCAATCGCAGCCCTGTCGCATGGAGTCTCTTAGGCATCGCCGCATGGGTGGGCGCGGAATTAGTAGTCGCGCTCGGCATCGGCTTTACCTATGGACTGGGTGAAGTTCTCTGGGGATGGCCGGAAGAGATACCGCCCGTCCTGACCCTCATCACTTACGTGGCCGCGCTGGCCGCCGCCATCGGCGCATTTTCTCTGGTGCGTCGCATTCTCAAGTCTAAATCAGGAGAGAACTCTTACCCTCTGCCGCCACCGCCGCCGCCGAGTTTTTAATCCGGCAACATGAACTTATTACGGTTTCCAAACGCGTGCGACTAGATTTAATGAGCGTTTAGAGGCTTTGCTCCTGCCCGCCGCTTCAACTTGCGACGGCGGGCAAGCCCGCCTCTAAACGGTCGCGTTCATTTGATAACCGTAATAGAGCCGGAACTTTTTTAGACAGGATTGAGAATGATGATCTCTGCACGCTCGCGTGCGGAATCGAGGAAGGCGTCTGTGTCGGATTCGATCTTGCTTTCGGTGAGATTTTTTTCGATTGCCGGTCGCGCTTCTTCGAGCGTGGGGATGATGCGCCCGGGTTGCTGGCGGCGCAGGCGCGGGATGTAAACGTCTCGATAGTAGTCTTCAACTTCCTTTGGCGTGACGACGGTGAAGGAGCGGAAACGAAAGTCCAGATACTTTTCGATTGAGACTCTCTGGCGGATAATCTCATCTATCTGCTCGCTGCTTAAGCCGACGCTCGCAGCGCGCTGGCGAAACTCTGCTTCCGAAGTGAACTGTTTGACCAGATCATCGCGCGCGGTCTTCACTTCCGCTGCGCTCGGCTGAATCGTCGGCAGCTTCTCTGCCTCCTGCGAGATGAGACGCTGGTCAATGATGAGCTGCAAAGCGCGGTTGAGATCATCTGTCCTCGGATTGCTAAGCGGCGTGTTCGGCTGCAAGGCCATCTGCCAGAGAATGTCCGTGTAAGTAATCAAATCCGTGCGCGCCCCGCCGTTGACCGTCGCCACCATCTTGTCAACGACCTGCTGCGAAAAAGCATTTGAGGGGAAGAGGGTAAAAGGGGAAGAGGGTAAAAGGAACAAGAACAGCAAGAGCAAGCAAGCTCGCCGAAGCAGCAATCTTTTTATCTTTACTTCTTTCATTCTTCCTCTTTCCCTTTTCACCTTTTCCCCTCTTCCCCCATCTTAAAACGCCTGCGTGAATCGGAAATGAATTTGCGAGCGTTTCAAACGATAGATTGAAGGCTCCGGGTCCATCGGCGTCGCAGGTCTCAAGATAAACTGCGGCGGGTTGAGCAGGAACCCGTAGTCAACTGCGAGCGCGCCTGCGAACGGCGTCTTGATTCTCAGGCCCATGCCAACTGTGTGTGTCCAGTGCGCGCGCAGGTTCGGGTCATCGCCCGGTTTCGAGTTCTTATCGAAGAGATCGCCAATCTTGCGAAAGACGTTGCCGCCGTCGTAGAAGGGCACAACCTGAAGAACTTTCGTCACGGGCACGCGCGCTTCCAGATTCAGGACGGCGAGCGCGTTGCCGCCGACAGGGATTGTGAACGGATTCAGAAAAATTTCTTCGCCCTTCTGGTTGCGAAACTTGCCGACAGGAGTTTCGACCTGTCTCGGCCCTGCTTCTTCAAAACCGAAGCCGCGCAGCGTGGTCGAACCGCCGGAGAAAAATCTTTCGCTGATAGGCAAAGTTAAATCAGTCTCGTCAATGACATTGTTGCCGTCGCGGTCGCGCGGGTTGAAGAGATTGGCGAGACCAAGCGTTGAGTTCAAGGCAAAGACAGTCTTGCGAAAACTTTTGAGCTGGTAGTAGCGGCGATAGGTCGCCTGAAATTTATTGAAAGAGAGATTGCCGCCGAGCTGTCTGAGCGCGATGCTGTAGTCAACTGTCAGGAAGTCTCCGCGCGTTGCGTCAAACTGGCTGTAGTGGCAAGGCTCCTGCGCCGTCGCAAGCGAAGTCAGAGATCGCTCGTCAGAGCATAGCTCGCGCGTGTCGCGCACAAACGATGCGCCGAAGCGCGAGAGGCGCACGGCCTTGTCGGGTCGCAGGATGTCCGCAATCAGCAGGCTTCCCAGATTGAAGAGCCGCACGTCTTCATAGCTGTAGCGGACGAAGACGATGCTGCGAGTTTTTTCCTGTAGCACGCGCTGCGTCTCAAGATTGACGGTGAAGCGATTGATCGTCGGCTCTTTAATACTATTGCCAAACTCGTCAATCGGATTGCCATCCTTGTCAAGACGCTGCACGATGCCGAAGCTGCCGCGATCAATCGTCGAGCGGAAGAAGCGCGTGATGGTCGAATCTCTCTGGTACTGCACGGAGAATGAGAGCGGAGCGTACTGGCGATTGCCGTAGCGTTGAAAGCGCGGGTCGAAGTATTCCAGCCGAATCAACTGCTGGTTGCGGCTCGCTCGTATGCGCGCTCCGCCCTGACGGAGCTTGCCGAAGAGGTTGACGTTGCGCAGGTCAACGAAACCGAGCGGGCCGTTGTCCGTCGAAAAGCCTCCGCCGTAACTCAGGATGCGCGGCTTGAGTTCCTCGACATCAATCACGATGTCGCGCTTCTTAAAGCCCGAAGCGGTCTCGCCCGCAGGCCGCGTCGTGATGATGACTTGGCGAAAAGCGTCTGTCGCGTAAAGAGCGCGCTCGCTTTCTGTCAGGCGGTCTGCGCGCAGAACATCTCCTTCCACAAGCGTAGTCGCGCCCACGATGGCGTCGCGTTTCGTTTGCTTTGTCTTGTCATTCCCGACAAGGCCGTTGACGATGATGTCGTTGATAAAAACTTTGTCGCCTTCGTTGCGGATGGTATAGACGAGACGCACGCGCTCCTCTTCCGTGTCGCCGACAGTTCTTTTCGGCAGCTCGACGATTGAGAAATCAAGCTGCGCATCAACGTAGCCGTCGCTGGCGTAGAGATTCAGGATGCGGTCGCCGTCTGCGCGAGCAAGCGAGCGTGAATAGGGCGCTTCGACAACTGCGGTCTTCAGCTCCTTGCGCAGTTGTCCCTCCGTATAAATCTGGTTGCCGCGAATCTCGACGCCCGCGACGCGCGTGAGCGGTCCTTCTTCTACAGCGAAAGTGATGACGAGGCTCTCGCCGTTGAGCGTGACACCCTGACGCACTACAGCGTGCGCGCGACGATAACCAATGTCTTTCATCCGCGCTTCAACCGTGCGCCTGTCTTGTTCAAGAAGCTCGCGGCTCGTATAGCCGCGCCCGTAGCCGAGCAGAGGGATGAAGCCGAGCGCGTTGGCTTTCTGCGATTTCAGATCGTCCGCAACATCTTCGTAAGCGAGCTTGTTCGTGCCAGCGATGCGAATGTCTGTGAGCTTGAAGCGGCGGCCACGTTCGACTTCGTAAGTGATGTTGACAGCGCGGCCTGTGAGGTCTTCAGGATTCAGACTCTCGCAGGTCTCAGGCGTGCCGTTACTGACCGTGTTCGCGGACGGCGGCGTGACGGTGCAGACGTGATTAAGCTCTGCGAAAAAGTATCCATCCTCCTGCAAGCGATTGCGTATGCGTCGCTCGCCTTCGACAATCGCGGAGAAATCAATGTTGCCTTCGCGCTTGACGGGCAGCAGCTCGCGCGCCTTCTTCTCCTTCAATTCGTCGTAGCCTTTGATTGAGACTGAGACCTTTGGTCCAATCGCGCCTTTGAGGGTAATCGTAATCTTGTTTGTCTGCGGGTCTCGCTCAACGCGCGCGTCGTCCAGAGTCGGCGCGAGATAGTCTGTGGCGATGATGGCCTGACGTATGCGATTCACGTCTTCGCCGAGAGCTTGCCGTGTGAAAGGCGTGCCCGGTTGCAGCTTGAGAAGCGGCTGCAAGCGCGACTGGTCAAAGCCTGTGACGTTGATATTGAAGGCATCAACGCGCGCCTGTTCTCCGAGCTTGATATTGAAGGTGACCGTGGAACGTGTGCCTGATGCGTCGAGTTGTTGGGAGAAAGGGACTTCGGAATTGAAGAAGCCGCGATCACGCAGGTAAGTCTGAATCTCGTCTGCGTTGCGGCGCAGAGTCTGGTCGGAGACGCGCGAGCCGGGTTCGAGCATGTTGAGGCGAGCGCGCAACTCATCCGTAGAAACAGGCAGGCCAGTGGTCACGCCGAGATCAATTCTGACCGCGCCGACGATCACCTGACGGCGAATGGTAAAGCGCACGCGAATGGGCCTCTGCGCGTTGCTTGCGATGCTGCCGTTTGCATCGCTCACTTCAACACGCGCGGATGCGACGCGCTGCGTGTCAAAGAGGTCTTGCAGAGCCTTGCGCTCGCGCACGGCTGCAAACTCGCTGCCCATCGCTCGCTGAATAATCGAACGAAACTCGCTTTCAGCCGCAGCGTCCGGCGCAGAGCCTTCGAGCGATACATCAATCCCGGCAATCGCGCGCCCTTCATAGCCGCCCAACTCCTGAGCAGACACAGGTGCGCGCGGCGCAGCCACGAGAGAGATAAAGATGACTAAAGCAAAGAGGCGGAGTCTCACCCTTGTTCCCTGTAACTCAGTAGTCAGTAGTCAGTAGCCAGTAGCCAGTAGATTTTGTTGAGTGATGATGAAAGCCGCGCTTATCTTTCAATAGCAATTCTGTCAACGCGCTTCTACTGGCTACTGGCTACTGACTACCGCCTTTTCAAAATCTCTTACGAAAACGAATCTCAAAACTAAAATTGTCGTTATGCGTGTTCAAAGTCCTCGTTGAGCCTTGTTCGTATTGCGCGACGAAGGAGAGCCGGTTCGAGACGCGGTATTCGAGCGCGAGCACCTGATTCGGGTCTGCGCCGACGTTGGTCGAATAGGTGACGGAGACCTCTTTCGTAATCTGTCGCCCGATGGTCAGTCGCGCTGTCGGGCTTGAGCCTCCGCGTCCACCAATCAATGGATCAATCTCAAAGCGGCTGAGGCCGAAGAGCTTGCTCGTCGCGCGCTGCGCCGGAGCGTTAATCAAAGTGTCCGTCAACAAACTTGCAGCCGTGCCCAATCCTGTCTGCGCCAGCGCGGAGGTTGAAGTGTCGCCCGAAGCAAGGCTGCCCGTCGTGATGAGCGAAACAACATCAGCCTGCGGCAGAGCCGGATCGGAGCGCACAGTCGCCTGCGGCTGCGAGAGCGGGCCGGTCAAGCCGACCATCACGCGATAACCCTTAATCTCCGACTCCGCTTGAATGTTCAAAATCGGATCGGCGTCTTGTCGTCCAACCAGATCAATAAATGCGCGCGTCACTTCGTAGCGATCATTGCGGAAGCTGAGCGTGCCGCGCGACGCCGTGATGCGGCCCGCGATAACAGGGTCTTCGAGTGGTCCTGTCACGCGCAGAGAAACAGAGCCAACAAGGTCTGCCAGATTGTTTCTGACAACGAGCGCATCGCGGCCTTCGACTCTCAGGTCTAGTTGCGTCGTTGCGGCGAGCGTTGATTCCGTTCCTTCCGTGAGCGAAGCTTCGCGGCGACGATTGATGAGGTCTGCGAGTTCTATATCCTGCGTATACTCGCTGCGGCGCAGATTGACTGTGCCGCTAATAATCTGCGCCTCTGTCGTGCCGTTAATCTCAAGGTCGGCATCAGCCGTCGTGCGAAAGTCCACAGGATACGGCACCACCACATCTTCGCCATGAACGCTCAAACGAAAACGCGAAGGGATAAAACCCGCCAGCAGCACGCCGCCCGAAGCGTTCACACGACCGCCGCCGAGCGTGCCCGTGAGCGTGTCTATCTGCGCCTGATTCTCGTTGAAGATGACGCGGCCCTTGACGTTAGAGAGCGCGAGGCGTTCTTCGCCAACGATGAGAGAGATAGAAGCGGGCGAGAGGCCGGAGGTGTCTGCAAGGTTCTCACAGGATTTTCCGGTGAGGCCGATGCAGGCTCTCCCATTCAGGCGCGGCTGCTCGTATGTGCCAGCGACGCGCACGCTCACCTCGCCCGGTCCTGAGAGAAAGATGTCAGGCGAGATGCTCTTTTCCAGCACGCGCAAGTTTATCTGGCCGTCAACGGAGAGCGTTTGCCGCCCCGCAGGACCAATCGCAGCCGTGCCGCCAAAGACGATGTTTGTGCCGGGACCTGTAAACTGCGTCTTCTCGAAAAATATTTCGTTGCGCGAGAATTGGACCAACAAAGGCGAAGCGGCTTTGAGCGGCACGTCTTCAATCTGCACTGTGAGTTCGCTGAAGTTGGCTGTGCCGCGCAGCGCGTCGAAAGAGAAACCCACGACACCATTCTCATCCTCGTTGATGAGATTGCCGCTTGCGCGAATCGTGCCCGTCGCCGTGCCCGCCACTTTCACATCCGCTTTCGGCATCAGCGCGGCAAAGAGCGGCTGAAGATTCGCGGCATTAAACGTGGTCTCAATCGTCGTCGGCAATTTGTCGTTGCTGAGATCAATGCGCGCAGAGAGAACTTGCGGCTGGCCCAAAAGTCCCGTCGTGAATTGAATGTCGAGTTGCTTGTTCTCGGTCTTGCCTGTGAGCGTAAGCGTTCCTGCCGAGCGCCCGTTGACGGTCACGTCCCGGCCTTCGCCGTTGAAGTTGACTTGATAGGTGGAAAAATTCGTGAAGATGCCGGAGGCGTGCGCTTCAAGGTCCGCCGTGCCTGTCAGTTGCGGCAGCGTTGTGCGATTGCCTGCGAAAGCGATCAAGCGTTCGAGTTGTATGGCCTGACCCTTTGCTTGAAGGTCAAAGGCTTGATTGGTCGTGTCGTAAGTTCCGCTCGCGGTAACGTGGCCCGCTAAGAATTGCGCGTCAACATTTTCAAGATTAACTTTTGGTCCCGCAAAGGTCGCACGCGCTGTAATCGTCTCGAAAGGCTCGCCGCCCAGATCGCCTTTGCCGAAGCGCAGGTCTGCGACGCCGTTCATCGCGTCGGGAATGCCTGTGACTTTGATTGTGCCGGAGAGGTCTGAATGGAGTTTGATGTTGGACAACTCGACCATGCTCTTTGCATCTTTAGTATTGTTGCTCAGGCCGGAGATGACGGCGATTAGAGTTGCGCCGTTGACGCGCTCAAGCGTTGCGTTGAGCGATGCGCCGCCCGCGCCTGTGAGCGGATAGTCGAGCGTGAACTGTGCGCCGCCGCCATCGCGTTCGGTCAAGCGTCCATCTGTCACATGCAATTCATCCGGCGTCGAATTGATAGAAGCAGAGAGAGCGCCAATGTCCTGACCCTTCACCATCAGAGAGTCAACGGAAGCGCGCCCGTCAATTTCAGGTTCTTTGAGCTTGCCGCGCAACGTTCCGTTGAACGCGAGCTTGCCGCCGAGTTCAATGTTGTAATTTTCGAGTTGTTCCGCGACCGAAGGCAGGAGGCCCGAAGAGACAAGCACGTTCTGAAGCTCTGCCGCGTCTGTTGAAGAGAGATCAAGCTGCAAGTTTGATTCATCGCGCTCGATGGAGAATTGGCCCGTCGCCTTCAACTCGCTCGAAGCCGTGCGTAAGTTAGCTTCTTCAATATTGAACAGCCCGCGATCAGCGCGCAGCGCGACTGTGCCCGTGAGAGGCGTTCTGCCACTGGCTTCGCTTCCGGTCTCGCCGTTGAAATCTGCGCGAAGATTTCCGCTCGCAGCGTTAAAGTTTGTTCCGGGAAAAGTGAGATTCGCGCTGCCCGTGGCTTTGCCGTTGATGGGAACGACGCGCCCGTTTGAGAGAGCCGTGATGAGATTGGCAATCTCTATGTTGCTGAAGTCAGATGCGACGCGCGACGCGCCGCCACGCGTTGTGCTCAAAGTCGCATTGCCTTTAGCGTTGCCTCCGAGCAGGTCTGCGTTGAAGTTGTTGAACTGAATCTCACTGTTCGTCGCAACCACAGCCGCACGCGCCGCGCCCAGAGGCATCTGTCCAAGCACGCCGCCGCCCAGACTCAAATCCGCGCTCGCGCGATAACGTCCCGAAGGCTCGACCACAAAGACAGGACGCGCGACACGTATGTTCTCAGCTTTATTCTCACCGAAGACGACTGAAGCAACATTGAAGTCGTTCGTCGCGCCTTCCAGTCTTCCGCCGTGAACGCTCAGGCGCACGCCCGCGACGTTGATGCTTGCGATCTGCGCGCCCGCAGCATCTATTCCACCCACTTGAACCTTGTCGGCAGTCACGTTTGTCAGATCGCCTTTGTTGACAACATTGATGCCGTTGGCCGTCACATTCTTAACGCGCGCGTTTGAAGCCGTAACCGTGCCAGCCTGCACGCTCGAAGCGGAAGCTGTGATCGTGCCGTTCTCAGACTTGACTCTCACATCGCTTGTCTGCACGCCGCTCACGTTTGCGTCCGCTACTCTCAAGCTCGCAGCGCGGCCATGCGGCGTAGAGGCAGAGAAATCTTTATCACGCATCTCCGCAGCCACGTCGCTCAGGATTAGTCCCGCGATGCTCAAGCCTCCGCTACGCAAGGCGGCGGCGCGCAACTCTCCGAGCCAGCGAAAGTCCGTGCCTGTGCCCATCACGTTGCCCGCGAGTTGAATGGCGTTCAGTTGAAAATCACCTACGGCTAAAAGTTCCGCGACGGCCTTTCCGTTCAAGTTATAACTCTTGCCGTCGCCTGTGCCGCTCGCGCTCACGTTCAAAGCTTTCAACCGGAGATTGTCCGCAGCGAGCGCGTCACTCTTCACGTTGCCTTCAATCTGATACTTAGAGCCTTCGCCTGAGACTGTGCCGCTAAAATTTCCGACGCCGCGCAAGCTGGCTCCCGCTTGCAAGATGTCGGAAGCCTGCGTGAGGTCAATCATCGAAGTGATGTTCAGGCGATAGCGCATCGCACGCCAGTCGTCCATCGTCCCTTGCAGATGCGCCTCGGCAACAGGCGAGCGCAAGGTGAGATCGTGAATCTCCGCGAGCGTTTGATTGAGACGCCCGTGCGCTTCAATGTCTATGTTATTGACGGGGCGTCCGTCGTAAACAAAAGTTGAATTTGAGAGCGCAAGGTCAAAGCGGTTCATCGCGCTCGCGGCGGGCGCGTTCAAATCGTCAGGCTGAATCGTGCCGTGAATGTTGCGCGCTTCGCCGGAGAGCTTATGCTCTTCGTCGCCGTAGTGAATCACTGCGCTGTTGAGTTTGATGAAAGCTGTTGCGTAGGAGAAGAGTATGCGCTTGTTCGGTTCGGGCGGCGGCAGGTGTATGTTGCGAAAATTCGAGCGGTCCTGCTCGTCAAACTCTACCCACGCTTCAAGATTGTCAATCTCAAGCTTTTCAAGATTGACGTTTCGGCTGAGCTTAATCGAGTAGAGGTCTTCGATGCGGACGGTGGCAAGCATCCTTCCAATCTTGCCCAGATGCGCGCCCGTCTGTGCGTCATACAACTCTATGTCGCGCAGCTCGACCGTGCGCGGCTCGAACGCCGTGTGAAACTCTTTAATCTCCGCGCGGATGCCATACTGCGCCAGCGTGTCCTTGATCTGGCCCGCGACGTAGCGGTCAACGTAGCCGAGTTTGTAGGCGAGCAAGGCGACAAGCACGAGGCCGAGCAGCAACACGCCGA
>JBAWGU010000872.1:0-4200 GCA_049593215.1 Pyrinomonadaceae bacterium | reverse complement strand
AGCTTTTCACTCATCACTCATTACTCATCACTCATCACTTGAATAATATGCACACATCCGGTCACAGCGCCGCCATCGAAGACCCGCAGGTTTCTGCGCGGCGCATCTTCAGTTTAATTGCTAACGAGCTTGGGCAAGTTGAGGCGGAGTTTGAGCGTCAGGCGCGTTCCAACATTCAGGTCATCGCGTACATTGGCGATTACCTGCGCGCTTCGGGCGGCAAGCGTGTGCGTCCCGCGCTCACGATACTGTCAAATTATGCCGTCGGCGGTGACGCTTCTCTTTATAACTCTACACGCATGGCTGCTGTGATGGAGTTTCTGCACACGGCGACGCTGGTGCATGACGACATCATTGATAACGCAGAGACGCGGCGCAATCGTCCGACAATTAATTCGCGCTTTGGTAATCAGACTGCCGTGTTGATGGGCGACTGGCTCTACATGTCTGCCTTCGAGACGAGCCTCGCGGAACGCTCGCTGCCCATACTTGATATTCTGACAGCCGTTACGCGCAAGATGACTGAAGGCGAATTGATGCAGCTCACACTGCTTGGCCGCACAGACATTTCCGAAGAGCATTACTTCGATGTGCTTCAACGCAAGACCGCATATCTCTTCAGCGCGTGTTGCGAGATTGGCTCAATCCTCGGGCAGGCGGACGATGAGCAAAGGCGCGCGTTGAAAAGTTACGGCATGAATCTCGGCACAGCGTTTCAACTTGCGGATGACCTGCTTGATTTTACTGCGACTGATGAAACGCTTGGCAAAGCTGCTGGCGTTGATCTGCTCGAAGGCAAAGTCACGTTGCCTCTCATCAACTTGCTCAAGCATGAGCCGTCAATGCGCGCGGCTGTGCAGACGGTGATTCGTGAAGGCAGCTACGAGACGGTGACGCGCGCGATGCTGCTCGAAGCTGTGGAACGCACGGGCGCGCTCGAAGAAGCGCAGATGCGCGCATACGAGTTTGCGGATGCTGCACGCAACGCGCTTGATAATCTTCCGTCTTCCGAATACACGGACGCGCTGCGCGCCATCCCCACTTACATTATCGAGCGAGACCGTTAAAATGATAATCGGCTGTTAGACTTTGCATTTCTAACTAAACGATGGCTGACGACTGACTGCCTCATTGCTGGCTGCTAAAAAGATGCCTAACGAAAATCTCTTAGCGACGCTTGAACAGAATTTGCGGCAGACTCGCGGGACGCGCAACCGCCTGATGGGAAAGCTCGCAGAGCTTGAAGCCGAAGCCGAAACCGTGCGCGCAGAGATTGCTGAAATGGATGCAATCGCCAGCCAGACGGAGGCGGCAATGTACCGCCTGCTCTCGTCCGTGCTGAACTCAAGCGCGCAGCAGCAGCACACGCGCGTGCCTTCGGATGCAGAGCTTGAAGCCGCCATGCGGCGCAACAGTCCCGTCGGGCACACTTACGCGCCGCGACCTACCGGGCCGATGCCGCGCCACGATATTCCGCCTGTCCGAACTGAGGTCGAGATTAAGAGCGACCGCTTCGTTGATCGCACAATTCCGCAGGCCACCACGATGCTGCTGCGCGAAGCTGGCGAGCCTCTGCACGTCAATGAGATTTACAATCGCTTACTCGAAGGCGGCTTCAATTTCACAGGCCACAACCCCACTATCAGCATCGCCGTCTCCCTCAATCGCAACGGACGATTTCGCAAAGTCGCCCCCGGCACCTTCGACCTCGTTATGCGCGACGCATCACAAGCATCATGAGCGCGGGTAAATAGTAAATGGTAAATGGTGAATGGAAGAAAAGCCGTTCGTCCATTTACCATTTACCATTTACCATTTACCATCAAATCCATGCGTGCAATGATTCTTGCTGCCGGGTATGGGACGCGGTTGTGGCCTTTGACGGTTGATCGGACTAAGCCTGCGATTCCTTTTCTTGGAAAACCTTTGGTGGGTTACGTTGCCGAGTATCTGGCGCGTTTCGGTTGCCGTGACGTGGTGGTTAATCTGCATCACAAGCCGTTGAGTGTGAGAGCCGCGCTTGGCGATGGCAGCCGCTTCGGTGTGCGGTTGCATTACGTTGAAGAGCCTTTAATTCTCGGCACGAGCGGCGCGCTCGATAACGCGCGCGAACTTTTAGACAGCGACACCTTCATCGTCGTCAACGGCAAGATTGTCACAGACATCAACCTCGCGGAAGCTCTAGCCACGCATCGCCGCATGAATGCGCTGGCGACTCTGGTCCTCCTTCGCAACCCTGAACGCGAACGCTTTTCAGTCGTAGAGACAAGCGGCGGTCTCATCAAAAGCTTCAAAGGATACCCCGCACCGGCGTCCGATAAGGCCGATGAGAAAGATGCTGGCGCAGATGTGCCGTTGATGTTCACAGGGATACAGATTCTTGAGCCGCGCATCTTTGATTACATTCCGCGCGGCGTTTTCTCGCATTCCACGACAGACGTTTATCCAAAAGCTATGGCCGCAGGCGAGACTATTGCGGCGCATGTGGCGGACGGCATGTGGTACGAGCTTTCGACGATCAGGCGCTATCTTGAAGTGAGTTTGAAACTGCTCTCTGAAAAGGGAACAGATATGATCGCCGGAGCCGGTTGCATCGTCTCGCCTGATGCGAAAGTGGGCGCAGCAATTTTATGGGACAATGTGAAGGTCGAAGCAGGCGCGCGTGTCTCTCGCGCCGTGCTGGGCGATGGTGTTGTGATCGGTAAAGATGAAGTGGTTGAGAATGCCGCTATTGTTCGCGCGGAGCTTTTGCGCGGTGAGAAGCCGCCGGAAAAAGCTCTGCCGGGCGAGTTTCGCGGCGATAACTTTGTTGTGTCACTCGCCGAGTGATACAATCTGCCAACTTTTAATAGACGGAGAGTTTTAGGACAAAGCCCTGCGGTTTTCGCTTTATCGCATGAGCCGAATTGTTTGTCACTCCGCTTATCTTTTCAATCATGAAATCGGTGCCAAAGCCTACTTCACACACTTTCGATTCGTCTGCGCGCGAGCGTCTGTCCGGCTATCTTGCGGACGGCAAGAAGACGAAAGAAGATAAGATTGAAGCTCTCACACCGGACGCCTCCCTGCGCGAATACTTCCGCATCCCATGGAAGAAAGGGAAGGCCATCGCCTGCGTTTATCCAGAGCCTTTTGACCCGCAGTTTCATCCTTATCTGGACGTGACGCATCTCTTCGTTGATGCGCAACTGCCCGTGCCGGAGGTCTATGAAGTTGACGGCGCAAGCGGCATCATCGTGCAGGAGGATTTAGGCGACACGCAGTTGTACAGCTTTTACGAGACAGCGACGGAAGAGGATTGTGAGAGCCAGCGAGAGCAGGCCATCAGCTTGATTGCCGGAATTCAAGGAGCGACACAAAGAGCTTACGAACGAAAATCCATTTCCAGCCGCCTTGCCTTTGACGAGGCGAAACTCGCTTGGGAATTGAATTTTTTCTTTGAGCACTATTTCGGGAGCTTGCGCGGCGAAAAAATGTCGCACGGCGAGGCTGCGGAGTTGAAGTCTGAGATGAATGACATCGCTGCCGAACTCTCTGCGCGCCCGCGCGTGCTATGTCACAGGGATTATCATGCGTCGAACCTGATGGTTGATGGCAAGGGGAGGCTTCGCATCATTGATTATCAGGATGCGCGCATGGGGCCTGCGAGCTATGATCTGGTTTCGCTCCTGCTTGATCGCCAGCTTGCGCCGCCTTCGCTCGCAGAGATTCGCTCGCACCGTCTCTATTTTCTTGAAGAGCGTCGTCGGCAAGGGCTTGATGCTTTAGACCCTGACGATTTCGCACGAGAGTTTCGTTTGATGACCGTGCAGCGCAACCTCAAAGCCATCGGCACCTTCTCGTATCAAACAGCCGTCTGCGGGCGCGGCACGACTTATGCGCAATTTATTCGTCCGATGTTTCTGATCGTCCTTCAAGCCGCCGAATGGCTCGAACGTTTCCCCGCGCTTCGTCGCGCGATCAAAGCACGGATAGATGAGGAGAACGAAAAGCCGTGAATGGTAAATGGTAAATGGTGAATAGACGAACGTGTCTTTCCACCATTTACCATTTACTATTTACTATTTACCAGATTATGCAGACTTACATTAACGAGTTATCAAAGCATGTTGGCGAAGAGGTTGCTATCAAGGGGTGGCTTTACAATCTTCGTTCGAGTGGGAAGCTTCTGTTTCCGCAGTTGAGAGACGGGACGGGGAT
>JBAWGU010000871.1:0-2332 GCA_049593215.1 Pyrinomonadaceae bacterium | reverse complement strand
GGGATAGACAGGATAGACAGGATAAAGAATTAGCTTTTTCATCCTGTCTATCCTGTCTATCCCTGTTAATTTATTGTCCTGGCAAAAGACGGGCAGAGGACTTGTCCCTGCCCCTACAAAAGGCGCTGGCTCTCTTTTACTTTTCCCATTGCCAGCAACGAAGTACGGGCGCGGGCCGTTCTATGGCTAAGGCGGCGACATAACCCTCGCCGGGGACGACTTCCAGCAGCGACCAGCGCGAGGTTTCAAGCGGATCATCTTCCGAGCTTAATAGTGTTGGCGTCTCGCCCGGAGCCAACGAAACGGAAAAGCTATCCAGAGGGTGCGAGAGTCCTTCTCCAAGAGCTTTGATGTAAGCCTCCTTGCGTGTCCAGCAATTGAAAAACGCTCTGGTTTGCAAACTCTTCGGAAGCGCTTGAAGCATCTCTATTTCGCGTGGTGAGAAAAACCGCGCGGCGATTTCCAAACTCGCAAACTTTTCAGAGATAGATTCGATGTCGAGACCGACCTCGCGTCCGCGCGTCACGGCGTAGAGCGCCACGCCGCGCGAATGCGAGACATTAAAGCGCAAAGATTCATCACTCGTCCCCTCAGCTATCGCAGGCTTGCCATAGGGGTTATAAGCAAAGCGTATGATTTCGGGAGATGTCTTCAGGTAGCGGCTCAAGATGAATCTGAGAAGACCACGAGCAAGTATAAAATGGTCACGATCCTTCTGGAAGTGAAACCTGCTTGCTCTCTGCCGTTCGTCCGGCGTGAGTGTGTCTAAAAATATCTGCACCAGCGCAGGCTCCTGATTCAAACAGGCTCGCCAGATATGTACTTCGTCGTCTCCTAAAAGGAGAAGCTCAGGTGCGGGAAGCCATAAGTCAGGCGATGAAATCATAAGTTCACTCTTACTGTCAGGATAACTTGAAACGCGCTCTCTTACGCTATCAACCCTATCATAGTTTGATAACGCCACGCTTCAAGCATCTCGAAGCCAAATTTCTCTACAGTGCCATTGACAACATCCCATCTCTATCTGAGAATTTGGCGGAAACGCTTTTAGCTATCCAGAGCAAGTTTCATTCTGCAAAAGGAGCGGTCTTCAATATCAGCGTCAGGAAACCGCGAAAATTCTAAAGATGATGGGTATGCCGCAAACCTCGCAGTGGTTCGCAAACTCCAAGCCTAATCCGCGCGCCCAGATACGTCTATTTTGCTTTCCTTACGCAGGCGGTGGGAGCCAGATTTTTCGAGCGTGGCCGTCGGGCCTCCCGCAAACTGTTGAAGTTCTTGCCGCACAACTTCCGGGTCGTGGCAACCGGCTAAATGAGCCTCCACTCACAGACCTCCGGAAAATGATTGAAGCGATTAGCGCAGGCATCCTCACATATTTGGACAGACCTTTCGCCTTCTTTGGGCATAGCATGGGCGCTCTCATCGCCTTTGAACTGGCACGCCTGTTACGTCGAGAACGCGCAGTGCAGCCAGTCCGCCTTTTCATCTCCGGTCGCCGCGCGCCGCAATGTCCATCCACTGAACTAATTCTACACGACCTGCCCGAAGCTGAATTCAAAGAGCAATTGCGCCGTCTTAACGGAACGCCGCAAGAGGTGCTGGAGCATCCCGAACTGATGGAGTTGATGACTCCTCTCCTGCGCGCAGATTTCTCTATGGTCGAAACTTATCAATACCTCCATGACGCACCTCTCGATTGTCCGATTAACGCTTTCGGCGGTTTGCAAGACGTGGATGTAGATCGCGCATCTCTGGAAGCATGGCGAGATCAGACGACGAGCACGTTTAAGTTGCACATGATGCCGGGCGACCATTTCTTTCTTCATTCCACTCAATCGCTTCTGCTACGAGTCATCGCACATGAACTTCATCACGATATTGCAAATGGTCGAATGAGCAGAACCCCTTGACACGATGGATTGCACTAGAGCGCGTATGCATTTGTTAGCGGTGCGAGCCGCCGGAGTCGAAATAGAGGAGCATCTCGCGCCTGCGGAGAAGATAGATCGCGATGCTAGAGCGAGCACAACGAATAAAGTCGCAACGAGATGAAGACAATTCCAATAACGGGTCATCGAACAGGTCTGCCTGTTCGGCCTGCTCGCCGTAAAGTCGTTCGGCCTTGCCGGCATCAATGTAGGTGGAAGTGAGCTAGGGTAAGGGTGCAAATTCTGCTGATAATTCTTGAGAAAACAGAGCGGGGCTATATTCACGATTGCCGAACCTGCTTGGCTTCTCGGTCAAGGCAGAAAGCCGTGAGCAGGTCAAACAGTTAATGCTCGATAAGGCATAGAAGTAGGGGGCTGAAATGCTATCAGCCTCTCAGCCC
>JBAWGU010000870.1:0-3614 GCA_049593215.1 Pyrinomonadaceae bacterium | reverse complement strand
ACTTAAAGAAGAATTCAAACAGGATGAACAGGATAGGCAGGATAAGAAGAAACGCGGAATGATGAACGAGGAATGATGAATAAAAAGCTACTTGTCTTTCATTCATCATTCCTCGTTCATCGTTCATCATTTCTTTATCCTGTCTATCCTGTTAATTTATTGTTCTAGTAAAAGACGGGCAGAGGACTTGTCCCTGCCCCTACAAGTTTCTTACCGTCCAAACAGACTGAAGAACGATGCCGTCGCCGTCGCAGTCTTGCGTTTGGCCCATCGGATGCCGCCGCTCCAACGCTCGCCGATGTAGGACCAGATGCGGCTGTGGCCCAGATCGTCGAAGAGTGAATAGAAGACAGGCACGGCCAGCAGCGTGAGCAACAAACAGAGCGATTGCCCGCCGACAACCAGCACGCCGATGGAACGATTCGTGCCCGCGCCCGGCCCTGTTGAAAGGACCAGAGGCATCATACCCGCGACGAGCGCAATCGTCGTCATCAAGATCGGGCGCAGGCGGTCGCGGTTCGCTTGAATGATTGCGTCGTGCCGCTCCATGCCGTGCGAGCGCAGCTCGTTCGTGTGGTCAATCTGCAAGATCGCGTTCTTCTTCACCACGCCGAACAGCAGCAAGAGTCCGAGTCCTGAAAAGATGTTCACAGTCTGTCCCGTCACAAGCAGCGACAGGATGCCGAACGGAATTGCGAGCGGCAGCGTCAGCAAGATAGTGACGGGGTGTATGAAAGATTCAAACTGCGCCGCCAAAACCATGTACATGAAGATGAACGACAAGACGATGGCGAGCATGAAATAGTAGCCCGCGCGTCCAAGCTCTTTCGAGCGTCCGGCGAGTCCTGTCTTGTATCCGTTCTCGACGTTTATCTGTTTGACGAACTCGTTCATCTTCGTGATGACTGTTGACTGCGAGCCGCCGGGTTTGACATTTGCCGTGAGCGTCACCTGACGTTGACGATTGAGACGGTCAATCGCGGACGGGCCGCTGCCCTCTTCCACGCGCACCACATCGTTAAGATTGACCCAGCCAATCTTTGACGAAGAGACAATCATCCGCTTCAAGCCCTCTTCGCTCGCGCGAAACTCTCCGATAGCGCGCACTCTCACGTTGTATTGATCCGTGCCCGCGTTGAATGTGGAAACCTTCTGGCCCGCGACGAGAGTGTTGAGAGCCTGCGCGATGTCGCCAACCTTCACGCCGAGGTCGGCAGCTTTCGCGCGGTCAATTATCACTCTCAGCTCAGGCTTGCCGACCACCAGAGACGAATCAACGTCAACGACATCCGGTATCGTCTTCATCTTCTCAAGAAGCTTCTGCGAATAGTCCGTCAGCTTCTGCAAATCAGGTCCGCCGATGACATACTGAATGTCGGAATTACGGTTTCCGCCGCCGGAAATCGCCGCCACCTGCTGCACGCTCGTGCGCAACTCCTTCGGATAGTTCTGAAGCAAGGCGCGCGCATCCAGCATCAGTTGATTCTGATTCTTGCTACGCTCTTCAATCGACGTGAGCTTGACGTAAATGGAGGCGAGGTTGACCGTTTGTTGTTGACCGCCGCCGATGGTGACGAGCGTGTCTGTCACGCCGGGCAGTTTGCGTATGTCAGCAGCGATGCGCTCAACCAGCGTATCGGTCGCCGCGAGCGTGTAGCCTTCGGGCGCGCGCACTGTCACTTCAAACTGCGACTGATCGTCAACCGGCAGAAAGTTTTTGCCGACGAACATAAAGAGCGGCACGATGCTCAGGATGACCCCAATGCACAAAAGCACAACGGCCCAACGATGAATCATGGACCATTCGAGCATCCACTTGTACGTGCGATCTATCGGACGATAAAAGCGCGACTCTTTAGAGCTATGCGCTTCGCTGGCAACATGCGCCT
Source organism: Pyrinomonadaceae bacterium (assembly GCA_049593215.1). GTDB lineage: Bacteria > Acidobacteriota > Blastocatellia > Pyrinomonadales > Pyrinomonadaceae > JBAWGU01. Next base: position 1,725 of record JBAWGU010000870.1, on the reverse strand, counting down.
GCGCTCTCTGCGGCGGCAGCGATTCGGAAGGATCAATCGCAGCATCATCCTCAAGCCACATGCCCATGCGCTCTTCTATGCCGTCCTCCGCGCCCTTGTCAGGCTCGCCCGCCACCATGCGCGACTCATTTGCGACCGTCACGTTGTCCGTATCTTGCGAAGGCTCGCTGCCCAAGCCTGCCGGTAACGGGTCTTCTTTACGCTTAATCAAACGCGCCGCCAGCATCGGCGTCAGCGTGAACGAGACAATCAAAGAGACCGCGATAGCGAAACTCGAAGTGAGACCGAAGGAAGACATGAAGCGGCCCACGATGCCGCCCATGAATCCAACGGGCAGAAAGACTGCGAGCAGCGAGAGCGTCGTCGCCATCACCGCGAGTCCAATCTCGCGCGTCGCTTCAATCGCAGCCTGAAACGGCGGCATCCCTTTTTCTTCAACGAAGCGATAGATGTTCTCCAGGACCACAATCGCATCGTCAATCACGATGCCGACCATCAAGGTGAGCGCAAGCATTGTGATCTGATTCAAGGTGTAGCCCATCGCCGCCATCAGGCCGAACGTGGCGATGATGGATGTCGGAATCGCAAGGGCCGCGATCATCGTCGTGCGGAAATTCCAGAGAAAGATAAAGACGACGATGGCCGCGAGCACGCCGCCTTCGACGAGGTGCTTCTCGATGGATTCGAGCGAAGCCTTGATAAAGATGGATTGGTCCCCAACGACCTGCGTGGTGAAACCTTTCGGCAGCGTCGGCTTAATCTCTTCGAGTCTCGCCTTGACGGTATCCGCGACGGCGACGGTGTTCTGTCCAGACTGTTTCGAGACGACGAGCGTGACGGCGGGCTGCCCGTTCAGACGCGCCTCAGTCCTCTGCTCTTCCGCGCCGTCTTCCGTATAGCCCACGTCGCTCAGCTTCACGGAATACGCGCCCCTGTTTGCGACGATGAGATTATTAAACTCCGCAGGATTATCAATGCGGCCCATCGTGCGCACGGTCAACTCGCGCGTGCCTTCGTCAACGCGCCCGCCGGGCACTTCCATGTTCTGCGCCTTCACGGCTGCGGCTACTTCGGCAACCGTGACGTTGAACGCGCGCAGTTTGTCCGGGTCAACATAGACCTGAATCTCGCGCTCGCGCCCGCCGACAATCTCGACGTTGCCGACGCCGTTGATGCTCTCGATGTTCTTCTTAATTCGCTTGTCCGCGATGTCCGTCACTTCGCGCAGAGACATTGGAGCAGAGACGGCTATACGCAGTACGGGCGCAGCGTCCGTATCGAGTTTCTGCACCGTCGGAGTCTCAGCAGTCTCAGGCAGATCGTTGACGATTAAGTTAACTTTGTCGCGCACTTCCTGCGCAGCCACGTCAGCATTCTTCTCAAGAAGAAAAGTGATGAAGACCTGCGAGACGCCTTCGACAGAGGTCGAGCGCAACTCGTCTATACCGCTAATCGTGTTGACGGCTTCTTCAACCTTGTCCGTAATCTCAGTCTCAATCTCCTGCGGCGATGCGCCGGGATTCGTAACCGTCACGGTAATCGTCGGCAAGTCAATCTTCGGAAACAGGTCAACGCCGAGCGAGAAGAAAGAGAAGATGCCCACCACCGTCAGCGACAGAATCAACATCGTCGCAAAGACCGGACGGCGAACGCAGATTTCAGCAAGCTTTTGCATAACTTTTAAGTTTCGAGTTTCGAGTTTGGAGTTTCGGGTTTCTTCTGCTT
>JBAWGU010000869.1:0-7219 GCA_049593215.1 Pyrinomonadaceae bacterium | reverse complement strand
AGGCGGCGCTAAACGAGCGCACGCTTGAGTTCGTTTAGCGCAAGGCTGCGGAAAACGAGCGCGCACGAAAGTTTTTATACGTTTGCGGCCACCTCTTTTAACGACCTGACAAACAGGTCAACCTCTTCCCTCTTCAAACAGAGCGGCGGCAGCAGCCTCAACACATTCGCATCGCTCGAAGTGCCCGTGATGATGCGTCGCTCAAGCAGAGCCTGATGCACTGGCGCAGCCTTCTCCTTAAACTCTATGCCGAGCAGAAATCCCAAACCTCGCACCTGCACGACCTGCGGAATCTCTTTTAACCTTTCGCGCAAGTGGCTCTCAACCTCTTTCACGTTCTCAAGCATTCCATCTTCTTCGATTGCATCGAGCGTCGCGCCGACAGCAGCCATCGCAAGCATCCCGCCGCCAAACGTCGTGCCGAGATCATTCTCTTTAATGTGCGAAGCAATCTTCTCGTTGACCAGACACGCGCCGACAGGCACGCCGCTCCCCAGAGCCTTCGCCAGCGTCAGGATGTCCGGCACAACGCCGCCGCCCGCCGCGCTTCCCGCAAAGAACCATTCACCCGTGCGGCCAACGCCCGTCTGCACCTCATCAAAGATGAGCATGATGCCGCGCTCATCCGAAAGCTCCCGCAACGCTCGATAAAATTCCGCGTCGGCCATCCGCACGCCCGCCATTGATTGCACAGGCTCAAGCATGATTGCCGCCACCGTTTCATCAGCAATCTTCAAAACCTCTTCGATGCTGCCAAACTCCGCGAACAGATGTCCCGGCACGTTCGGCCTGCCAAGCTCCCTGTATTTTCCAAGAGCCGTCGCGCTGATAGCATCAGCAGTCCGCCCGTGAAAGCCGCCGCTAAACGTGATGACTCGCTCTCTGCTCGTTGCCATGCGCGCCATCCGCATCGCGTTCTCGTTCGCTTCCGTCCCTGAATTGCAGAAGAAAGATTTACTCAAAGGCGCAGGCGCGATTGAGACCAGCTTTTCAGCCGCACGCGCACGCGCGCTCGAATAGACCAGATTTGAATAGAATAAAATTTCAGACGCCTGCGCCCTGATGGCTTCGACCACGCGCGGATGACAATGGCCCGTGCCCGCGACAGCGTGCCCGCCGTAGAGATCAAGGTAACGCTCGCCGTCGCTCGTATAAATCCACACACCCTCGCCGCGCTCCGCAGCGACAGGCATCTTCTTATACGTCGCAAGCTGAAAACGCTCTTCGCTTGCAGCGATCTCTTCAAACTTTGTCGTCGTATTTGTATCCATTACGTAAATAACTGAAAAGCCTGATAGTGACAAAAAGCAATGCTGCTATCGTGGCTTCCGCCGCGTGAGCGGCTGTTGAACTTAGCCGTGCGTTTCAACGCACGGTCGTTAAGTAGTGCAGGTTTTGTCGCGTTAGCGACAAGTGAATTCAACCGTCGCTGACGCGACGCCTGACACTGCTACGACTCTTCCCGGCGTTAAAACGCCGGGCTAAAGTCAGAGGGCCGCTCGCGCGGCAGACCTGCGATGAATACCCTTTCATGGATTGCTTCCAGTCAAAATCAGTCCTGTCTTCTCATCAAGGCCGAACATCAGATTCATGTTTTGAATTGCCTGCCCCGCCGCGCCTTTAACCAGATTATCTAAAGCGGAAAAGATGACGAGTTGTTTCCCTCGCGCGGCAAATCCTATGTCGCAGAAGTTCGTCGTCTTGACCCAGTTAATATCGGGCGAGCCTTGCACTAAGCGTATGAAGAATGAGTCACGATAGAATTCTTCAAAGACAGCTCGCGCCTCCTCGCTCGTCATCTCCTTCTTCGTCTCAGCATAGATAGAGGCGAAGATGCCGCGCGACACGGGAAGCGAGTGCGTCATAAAGATGAGTTCGCTGGACCAATCGCCGACGGCGCGCAACTCCTGCTCTATCTCCGGCACATGCTGGTGTGTGAAAGGCTTGTAAGCGTAGAACGAGTTCATGCGCTGCGGGTGATGCGTGTTCGCCGCAGCCTTTGCGCCCGACCCCGAAGAGCCTGTCTTCGCGTCAACAATCACGCGCCCGCTCAAGAGATTGTTTGCCACTAACGGCGCGAGTCCCAGAAGCGTCGCCGTCGCAAAGCAGCCGGGATTGCTCACTCTCACAGCCTTCCTGATCGCCTCACGATTCGTCTCCGTCAGCCCGTACACAAACTCTGACTGCAACTCCATCGCCGTATGCTCGCGCCTGTAATGCTCTTCAAACAACTTGGCGTCACTGAGGCGAAAATCGCCCGAGAGATCAATCACCTTCACACCGGGAGGCAAGCGCGGCGCAACTTCCATCGCCTGCCCGTGCGGCAACGCCAGAAAGACGCAATCAAAATCAGCAAGCTTCTCAAACTCTTCCGGCGCACGCTCGAACCGCAGGTCTGTCAAGCCGTACAAGTTGCGATGCACCTCGCCGACAGCTTTGCCCGCATGTTCATGCGCGGTGACCAGAGCAATCTCAACTTCCGAATGCAGCAACAGCAGGCGCAGAAGCTCCGCGCCTCCATAACCCGACCCGCCAAAGATGCCGACCTTCAAACTTTTCATCTCAGAACAACCTTGACCTCTTAGCTATGCCGATGAATTAACAGGATAGACAGGATGAAGAGCAAGGATGAATTAGGAATGATGAAGGATGAATGAAAGACAAAAAGCTTTCTCTTCATCCTTCCGCCTTCATCCTTCATCCTTGCTCTTCATCCCTGTTAATTTTTTCTGCACTATCTGGAAGAGCCTTGCGCCGTCGCGTCTGGCGTTGCCTGCGGGCACGCTGAACTCGCGCTCGATGTAGTCCTCGCCCATCTGCGAATCCGTGACAGAGCCTGCGACTACATCAACGCTGATGCCTCGCCGACGAAAGAGTTCTATCCCGCCCCACGCGCCGACGTAATCCGAAGCGCAGAAGATGAGAGCGGCGGTAGCAGCGCGCAGTTGCTCGTCATCAAAAACGGAATCAACGGAGTAGCCGCCGAGTATGCCGTCGCCCAATTCGATGACAATCAAATCCGGCGCGCATTCGTTGAGCCGCGCAATCAGAGTCTTCGCCACAGGCGCAAGGTCTCCGGCATCAACCGTCGAAGGCAGACCGCAATCCAGGAAGCTTGCGATAGAGACTGCGCCGTGATCCGCCATGTTGAGCGTGTCGCGCAGGCAAGCCACGCCGGAGAGTTTTGCCGCCGCGACTTTCAATCCGGCGCGCGTCGCCTGCTTGATGAGTTCTGTCGCAGCGAAAGTCTTCCCGCTATTCATGCAAGTTCCGGCAACGAGGACGAGCGGCGCAGTTTGGCCCAACTCCGTGCGCAGAGGCAAAGCTTCATCGGCGATATTTTGCACACGCCCGTTTTCATCGCACGCCAGCCCGATCACTTCAACTTTAATCGCATCGCTCAAGCTCGAATGATGTCCCGTGCAGCAGCCAATCACGCCGCCCATGTTCAGCAGATGCAACTCGTCTCCCGCGCTCACGCTCTGCGGCACATCGCCCACAAAACCTTTCAACGCGCGACGACGACCAAGCACGCCGATGATGATGTCGCCCGGATTGATTTTGGCAAGACGGCCCGTCGGCAGCTCCAACTGATTGTAAGTCGCGCTGTCCGTCAAAGCGCGCACCACCACCACGTCACCGGCACGCGCGCTCTCGCAGCCGTCAACCACCGCCACAGTCTTTGACAAATTCAGAGGCGACGCGGCAGACCCAACCTTGTCAGCCTCAACCACCACCACGGTCGTCGCAAAAATTGAATCCAAACTTTTCATCATCCGTCTCCTAAAACAAGTAAAAAGTAAAAAGGCAAAAGGTAAAAGTCAGGGGAAACCACATTTAATTAAAAGGTTGGCTTCCGCCTCACTTTTGCCTTTTACCTTTTTACTTTTGCCTTTGCAGCCGTAGGCGCAGCGCGTTGAGCTTGATAAAGCCTTCCGCGTCGCGCTGGTTATAAACATCGTCGGCCTCGAACGTGGCGACCTTTTCGCTGTAAAGCGAATGCGGCGAACGTCGTCCCGCAACAATCACGTTGCCGCGATAAAGCTTCAAACGCACCTCGCCCGTGACGTTCGTTTGCGTCTCGTCAATCATCTTGCGCATCAGCTCGAACTCGGGCGAAAACCAGAAGCCGTAGTAAACCTGCTCCGCGAATTTGACGCTGAGCGAATCGCGCAAACGCATCACTTCCCTGTCCATCGTGATTGATTCGAGCGCGCGATGCGCTGCCTGCAAGATGGTCACGCCCGGCGTCTCGTACACGCCGCGCGACTTCATCCCGACGAAACGGTTCTCGACCAGATCAACGCGCCCGATGCCGTGCTCGCCGCCGCGTGCGTTCAAATCTTCAAGCAGCGCGACTGCACCCGGCGACGCGCCGTTGATCGAAACAGGCTCGCCCTTTTCGAATCCAATCTCTATGTATTCGGCTTCCGACTTTGCTTCTTCCGGCGATTTAGTCAACTGAAAAATGTCCGGCGGCGCTTCTGCCCACGGGTCTTCCAGAATCCCGCCCTCATAGGAGACGTGCATCAAATTGCGATCTGTCGAATAAGGCTTCGCTGCTGTCGCCGTCACGGGAATGTTATGCTGCTTCGCATAAGCAATCAGGTCGCTGCGTCCCTTGAATTCCCACTCGCGCCACGGTGCGACGACTTTGATGTCAGGCTCAAGCGCGTAATAGGTCAACTCGAACCTGACTTGATCGTTGCCCTTGCCCGTCGCGCCGTGAGCGACAGCATCCGCATTCTCTTTCCGCGCAATCTCAATCTGCCGCTTCGCAATCACCGGACGCGCCAGCGACGTGCCGAGCAGATAAACGCCTTCGTAAACAGCGTTCGCTTTCACAGCCGTCCAGACATAATCGCGCACAAACTCTTCGCGCAAATCTTCCACGTAGAGCTTAGACGCGCCTGTCTCTTTCGCTTTCGCTTCGAGACCATTCAACTCTTCGCCCTGTCCCACGTCTGCGCAGTAGCACACGACCTCGCACCCGTAACGCTCCTTGATCCAACGCAGCATCACGGAAGTATCAAGCCCGCCCGAATAAGCTAAAACGATTTTGTTTATCTTCTTCTCAGCCACTTGCTTTCCTTCTGTCAGTTGTCCGTAGCCAGTTGCCCGTTGTTCGCTTTGATTGCTTGACCCTTTGATTGCACCGCTCAATTAATGCAGCTACCAACAACGGACAACTGGCAACGGATTAATTTCCAAACAATTCCCAGATTCTCTTGATCGCCGTGCGCTGCGCTTTGCGCTCGTGGACGGCGATGAATATCGTGTCTTCGCCCGCAACTGTTCCGACGATTTCCGGAATCGCTGCGTCGTCAATCTCCACGGCGACGGCGGAAGCATGACCCGGCACGCACTTCGCCACGACCAGAGCGTCGCCAGCCATGTCCAGACTCAAGAGGCCGCGCAGCGATCTCCCGTTTGAAGCCTGCGGCAGGGCGTAATGCCCGTCCTTTTTGACAACTCCGAGTTCGAGCAGATCGCGCGAGACGCTTGACTGAGTGGCGGCAACTCCCGTGCGCTCAAGATGCGCCGTCAATTCCTCCTGCGTGCCAATGCGTTTGGCCCGAATCAGGTTCAGCAGCTTCTTTTGCCTCTGTTCTTTTTGCATAGCTCTTATGCAACTAATTTGCATAATTGTTGCATAGATGCATAAAATAGCAACAAAGTTGCATAGAGTCAAACCTGGCTGCGTAGAAAAGAGCGGCGCGGCGTACAATCTTCCGCGCCTGTGGGTTTAGACGGAGGAACGGATGAGCGAGTCGAAAAATTTGTGGGGCGGGCGGTTCAAAGGCGAAGCGGACGAAGGCTTCGCTGAGTTTAACCGTTCGTTCGGCTTTGATCGCAGGCTGTTTGAAGCGGATGTGCGTGCGAGCCTTGCGCATTGCAAAGGTCTGCAAGGCGCGGGTGTCGTCACACAGGCGGAAGCCAATCTGATAGAGCAGGGGCTTCAGACTATTCTCAAACGCGCCGCGACGGATAAAGACTATTTCGACGCGCTGCCGTCAGAAGACGTTCACTCGTTTGTCGAAGCGCGGCTGGTCCAGTTAATCGGAGATGCTGGACGCAAGCTGCACACAGGGCGCAGCCGCAACGATCAGGTGGCAACGGACCTGCGCCTCTGGCTACGCGAAGAGATTGACCTTGTGGCTGAGAGCGCGCGCAAGGCGCAGTTGGCTCTGCTCGATCTAGCAGACGCTCACGATACGGCTGTGATTCCCGGCTACACGCATCTGCAACGCGCGCAGCCTGTGCTTTTCGCGCACTGGTGTCTCGCTTATTTCGAGATGCTCGCGCGTGATCGTGAGCGGCTCTCCGAGGTTCGCCGCCGCACGAACGTCTTGCCGCTTGGCTCTGCCGCGCTCGCAGGGACGGCTTACCCTGTTGACCGCGAGATGGTGGCGCGTGAGTTGGGCTTTGATTCGGTTTCGAGCAACAGCATGGACGCCGTTAGCGACAGGGATTTCTGCGTTGAGTTTGTTCATGCTGCTTCGCTCATCATGCTCCATCTCTCGCGCCTCGCGGAAGACATCATTATCTACGCGACCGCAGAGTTTGGTTTCTTTGAACTCAGCGATGCGGTCGCGACGGGTTCGAGCCTGATGCCGCAGAAGAAGAACCCGGATTCGATGGAGCTTGTGCGCGGCAAAGCGGGCCGCGTCTTCGGACATCTCACCGCGCTGCTGACGACGATGAAAGGTTTGCCGCTCGCTTACAACAAGGACATGCAGGAGGATAAGGAAGCGGTCTTTGATACGGTTGACACTGTGCGCGCGTCTCTGGAGGTGACGGCAACGGTGCTCGGCAACATACGTGTGAGAGTTGAGAGGACGATTGATGCGGCGACGCGCGGCTACATGAACGCGACAGAGTTAGCAGATTATCTCGCGCGTAAAGGCACGCCCTTTCGTGAAGCGCACGACACGGTTGGCCGCATCGTGCTTCATGCGATAGAGCGCGGCGCAGAGTTGCATGAGCTTGCGTTGGACGAGATGAAAAAGTTTTCGCCGTTAATTGAAGAGGACGTGACGGAAGCTCTCTCTTTAGAAACAACCCTTGCGACGAAATCACAAACGGGCGGCACTGCGCCTGAGCGTGTAAAAGAAGCTCTCACTGCCGCACGCGCTATGCTTGAGCAGCAAAAGAGCTGAGCATCATTCATGTAATGCTCAGCTCTTTTATTTGTTCAGCCTTTCTTTCGCCTACTTAA
>JBAWGU010000868.1:0-3708 GCA_049593215.1 Pyrinomonadaceae bacterium | reverse complement strand
GACCCGCCCGCTACCGCAGGCGGTTCTGACTTAGTTTGGGAATCCAACGCGGCACAGATTCGCAATAACGTTTGTACGACTCGCCAAACTTGCGCCTGAGCGTCGGCTCTTCATAAAGGATGACAATGAAGTGATAAAAGATAAGCGCGGCAACTGCGTACTCCATCAACCAGCGCGATTGAAAGAGCAGAGACTCGCCGACAAGTAGCGAGACTACGCCGACATACATCGGATTCCTCAGATAACGATAAAGCCCGCGCACGACAAGCTCTTTGGGCGGATCAAACGGCGCGGGCGTGCCTCTTCCCGCAAACGTAAAATCCCAAGCGCACCAGAAGTAGATAGCCGCGCCGAGCAGCAGAGGGATCGCGCCGACGTAACGAAGCGGGCCGAGCGAAACGGGCGGCGGTGCGTTGCGCGAAGAGAGGAGCAGGTAAGGGACTAAGACCGTGACAGTGCCGGGAATGATGACTGTAAAAATCAGGGTCTTGAGCAGGACCATTGCACGCTCTCTCTAAATTTGACGCGACAGATTAGACGAGGGCTTGTTGACAGCATTCAACCTGCGCTGCCTGTAAGCAAGACGAAAGAAGATAACGCTCCAGACGTTTGCTTGTGGTGAGCTATCCTTCGGCAGTCGTCGGATCAATCACGGAACGCACCTCTGAGATGCGGTTCGCAGGAAAGCCGCCCTGCTCCGCGTGCTCCCTGACCATCTCTTCATTCGGCGCGATATAGACGCAGTATATCTTGTCGTCCGTAACGTAGCTCTGGACCCATTGAATCTGCGGGCCGAGACGATTGAGCACTCCACAGGACTTTTGCGAGATGGCGTGCAACTCATCCTTTGATAACTTTCCGGCGTCGGGTATCTCTCGCTCGATAACATACTTGGGCATGGATTGTTCCTCCTCTAAGAATCATATTTTCAAACATGCAATGAGCAAAGGCAGATGGCCTGTGTTACGGAATCGGAATGGTTCTTAACGCTCGAACTCAAAAAGCGCCCTGTGCATGAGTTAATCAGCCCTGATGCCTGTCAGGAAATTTTCTACTTCTGCGCGCGAGCGCAACCAGACCACACGCTTGCTTTGCGCGTGCTTCGCCAACCCCTTTATTATTTTCGGCCTCGCCGTGTTCGGATAATTCCACACCCAGAGTAGAAATTCCAGACTGAACCTCTCGTTGCACCCTTCGGCCATATCCGGCCTGCGCCTGCGACGATACATCAACTGCCTTTTGACCACACGCCAGAGACAGAGGGGACGCGCAAGGTCCAGAAAGATCACAGTGTCACAAGCCTCAAGTCGCAGGTCCAGCGTGTTCGAGTAGTTGCCATCCATAATCCAGCAGTCGCGGCTCAGCATCTCCGTCAAAGTCTTCCGCCATTCATCTCTGGGCGTTTCGACCCAGCCGGGATTCCAGTAGAACGCGTCCAGATGCATCACCTCAATATCGAGTAGCTGGCCCAGGCGTCTGGCGAAAGTGGATTTGCCCGATCCGCCTGAGCCGAGAACGAGGACTTTTCTCATAATGCAACTGCTCAATGAAAGCCGCTTAACAAGCTTGAGCCGATGACGCGTGTGCTTGTGGTATGAGGCGGGCCTTCCCATCCCCAGTGAACTTCTATCATCACAAACGCGACGAGCGGCTCAAACGGGCTTTTCAGATGTCCTAACACTTTCGCGTTAATCAGGCTGCCGTAGCTCTCCGGCGGGTAAGACTCTTCATACACTCTCTTTTTCCCCTGCCGCTTTGAATCCACCTGCAAGACGACCTTGCTGATTTGACCGGAGCCTAAAGATGCAGCATCTTTTTCGATTCGCAACTGCGTAGAAATCAAATCACCTTTGAAATTAATCTCGGGCTTGAGCAGGACGAAAGAGTTCGTGGCCCGGATTCCATACTCGTTTAACTTTCTGGAAAATAGCTGTTGATTCTTTCTCCAGAAAGAATTGAGCGTGTCTTTAGGTCCACCCGTATCCGCAGACTCGCCTTCGTGCTTATGCTCCCAGAGGATTTTATCCGTTCTCAAATCCTGAATCACTAATCTCGCCAGATAACAATCACAGTCCTCGCCGCCGGGTTCGACAAGGTAAGCGAACTTGCCATCTTTCGACCACCCGATTGGATAGAATCGTTCGATAATCAGGTATTGCCACCCCTCTTTCCCATAGTACTCCTTAAAGCCGCTTCTGATTAACCTATCCAATCTCATCTGGGCGGGCCTGCTAAATTGTTTGTTGGGCTGAGAGCTTTGCGCGCTGGCGGATGAACGTCCGGCAAAGAAAGCTGTGGACAGTATGAAGGCTAAGACAATCAATCTTCTTAACATGATGAGCTTGAACATTAACAAATCTCCTGCAAATGAAAAGAGCTTAACGTCAGCAGCGCGCACGAACATTGAAGGACCAGATAATTGCTCCACTCGCGCGTTCGCTGACGTAGTGTTCTTGTGGCGCTACGGTGTGTCAGGGATTCTGCCCGGTCTTCAAATCAATTCTTAAAAACTCGGCTGGCCTGTCAGTGGCATTCTCAAGAAGCATTTCTCTTCCGGCCTCTGCCCATCTGGTTTCACCAGGCAACATGCTCAGCTTTTGCACGGCCCTGCCTCCATCTGCCCCCTTCAGGCGTGCGGGAGTCAGCGCGACCAGCAGTGAAGCCGAACTACTGCTGCTTAGCCCTTCACATCTGCGCCGTGCAGCGCAGGTCACACGCAGTATCTGGACCTGAGAGTTCTCAAATCTGAGCTTCTGTGAACTACGGTTAATCGGGTGCGGCTCCGGCGGAAAGCGACCGCGAAAGGAATTACGTTCAAAGGGAATACCTTTCAACTCGATTCTCAGGAAGTCCGACGGCAGGTCAGAGAGGTTCTCCACAATATGCGTCTCCTTCGCGTTGCCCCCGAGCCTGAATGCCCCTGCTTTGACCGGCGGGCGCGTGAGTATGAACTCCTCCTCGCCTACATGTGTGAAGCGGACAGGCCCGCCGTCTTTCAGATAGACGTAAATGGTCGGCGAATATGGATGGTCGTGCGCGCCGATCTTTTCATGCGGCTCATAGTGAACGCGCGTGACACGCACACGCTCATTTTCAAACGCAATCCGGTAAGCCCTCGGCGCAACCGTCTGCGGGTCTTGAGCGAGCATCAGAAAAAGGATTTGATAGAGAGCCGTTGCGAGGGCAACAAAAGACACGAAAGCACCTCCCGAAACTGTTTTCTCCTAATGAGCAAACCCGAGCCTAGCCGCATAACGCGCGAATTTAAGCCGTCGCCCGACGTAAGCGACAATACGAATTGAACCATTCAATGTTGATGAGAGGCAAGCTAAGGGCGGTCGGGTTGAATGAGTTGCTAGGCTACTTTTCGTCAGCCTAGATTCTACTAAAGAGCCAATCACTTTTTTTCGGTATCAGGCACATTATTTTCAATATCAGGCGCGTTATTTTCAGTCTCAGGCGCATTCCAATTATCGAAAACTTTAGGTTCAAAAGCATGATAGCGTGATATACAGAAGCCAATTAAAAGTGCTGCAATCATTATAACCAAAATTCCTGGGGATAAGTTTACAAATTTAACTTTAGCTTTTTCGTACTCTCCTTCTATCCCAAGTGTGGGCTTCGCATTAATATTGACCATGAATAAAGCAAAGCCCAGAAACCCAAACCCAACGCCAGCAAGAATTCCACATGAGATCGGAGTATATT
>JBAWGU010000867.1:0-4265 GCA_049593215.1 Pyrinomonadaceae bacterium | reverse complement strand
GCTGCCAGACGCTCGCGCGCTATTTGAACTTCGCGCCCGCGATGCTTCGTGGCGAATGCGTCAAGGACGCGCCCGCCCGCGATGGTGTGCGAAGGCGAATATGAGCGAATGATGAAACGCTCGAAGGGCAACGCTATGACAGGCGATTCAAGACGCAACTGCGCAAAGCCGCTTGCGCCCGGCTCGATCTCGCCCGCCTCTTCAAGCACACGCACGCGCGCGAGGATTTCCGCCGCGCCAATGTGAACTCTCACGCGCGAGCGTGAACGAAGAGGTCGCGGCGCGCTCTTCAACATGCTCACTTCCGCATCAATAATCTGTGTGGGACGCAAGCGCGCGACAGGCGCGAGTGTCATGCCGCGTTCAATCGAAGCGGCTTCGACGCCGCCCAGATTGACGGCAGTTCTTTGTCCCGCGCTTGCCGTTTTCACGGACGAGCCATGCACCTGAAGGCCGCGCACTCTCACGCGTTGGCCTGCGGGCAACAGTTCCATCTCGTCGCCTTCCCGTATCTCGCCCGCGACGAGCGTGCCCGTCACCACCGCGCCGAAACCTTTCATCGTGAAAGCGCGATCAACAGGCAGCCGCGTCGTCATCTCGGAAGAACGCGGCGGAACGCGCAGCGCAACTTCGCGTAGCGCGCTCTTTAACTCTTCAATGCCCGCGCCCGTCTTCGCGCTCACATCAAGCAAGGGTGCGCCTTCGAGAAAGGAGCCTTCGACCAACTCTTCCGCTTCCGCATGAACGAGCGCGAGCAGCTCTTCGTCAACCATGTCTGTCTTCGTGATGATGACGAGACCCTGACGCACGCCGAGCAACCGGCAGATGTCGAAGTGCTCGCGCGTCTGCGGCATCAAGCCTTCGTCTGCGGCGATGACGAGCGCGACTACATCAATGCCGTGCGCGCCCGCCAGCATGTTCTTTACAAATCGTTCATGGCCCGGCACGTCAACGAAGCCGATGCGCACTTCACCCAGATCGAGTTCGGCGAACCCCAGATCAATCGTGATGCCGCGCCGCTTCTCTTCCGGCAGACGATCAGCGTCCACGCCCGTCAGCGCGCGCACCAGAGAAGTCTTTCCGTGATCAATGTGTCCGGCAGTCCCGACGATGATAGAAGGCATAAAAGCAGTTTTCAGTTTTCGGTTTTCAGTTTTCAGTTTGTCGAGTTTAACAAAGATTGAGTTTGACAACGGACGAATCGGACGCAGAAATAATTCAAGCAACAGCAGCAATCAAAACTGAAAACTGTTCCTACTCGTTGCTGGATTTCTGACAGGGGATGTGCGATGCTTCGAGCCATCACTTAAAAGAATCGAGACCGAAGCTATTATGTCAGACCAGGCGAAAAAGGGCGATACAGTGCGCGTACACTACACAGGGCGTTTTGATGACGGCCAAGTCTTCGACTCATCCGAAGGCGGCGACCCGCTCGAATTTCAGATTGGCGCGGGCCAAGTCATCGAAGGCTTCGATGAAGGCGTGCGCGAGATGAGCGTGGGCGGCAAAAAGACCATCACCATCGAAGCTGATAAAGCTTACGGGCAGCGTAACGATGCGCTGATACAAACAATCCCGCGCGCCAGCATAGAGCTTGAAGAAGACCCGCAACCCGGAATGCAGCTCACGATGCAACTGCCGGACGGCAACCAAATCCCCATCACCGTCACAGACGTAACGCAAGATTCCATTACGCTCGACGCCAATCACCCGCTCGCTGGACAAAACTTAACCTTCGATATTGAGTTAGTCGGAATCCAAGAGCAGCAAAAAAGTGATGAGTAATGAGCAGAAAGACCATCAGCTTTTCAGCTCATCACTCATTACTCATCACTCGTCACTTCCTTATCCCTCATCTTCCGGCCCGACGCCAAAGTAACGCATCCATTGATTGATGTCTTCGCCTGCGGCTTCCGCTTCCTCGTGTGAGGCTTGAGGTTCGCTCAAAGCTTCTTCCATGCGGCGACGAAACTCGCCTGAGCGCATAACCTGCGCACCGCACCGGCGCACATAATCAGCGAGCGCGCGATCTGAAGTAACGACTATCAACGTGCGTCTTTCGCGCTCCTTTTCGACAAACTGCTTGATACGCTCATCCGCATTCGAGCCGCGCTCGGCATAGAAAACTCTCACGCCTCTGTAAACTGCTCCGTCCGCGAAATGCTTCTCCGGCTCGCCGTCGAAAACCACACGCAGACTGATGCGCCTCGCCTGCGCAAACTGCGACAGGTCATCCAACAGTCCGCGCCGCGCTTTCGCCTTGTCCCTGTGCCACCCGACGCGCTGCGCCATCACGTTGTTGCCGTCAATCAGATAAGACATAACGAAATGATAAATGAGGAATGATGAACGATGAATGAAAAGCTTTTTGTCTTTAATTCATCGTTCATCATTCCGCGTTCACAGTTTATCCTGTCCGTAATCGCAGTATTCCACAATGGGGCAACGCTCGCAGAGCGGGTCGCGCGGGCGGCAGAGCGTGCGCCCGTGACGCACAAGATTAACGTGGAAGGAATAGAATTTACCTTCGGGCACTGTGCGGTTCATGATCTCGTGTGCGCGTGCGTCCGTGCATTTCTGCGGGATGAGACCAACGCGGCGGAGTATGCGAAAGATGTGTGTGTCGAGGGGGAAGACATCTTTGCGGCAGGCGAAGAGGAGCGTACACGCAACTGTCTTTGGGCCGATGCCGCGAAACTGCGAAAGATAGCGCACGGCCTCTTCTTCATTGAAGCCATGAAGAAAATTGAGGTCGAGAGCGCTGTGTTCTTTCTTGATTTGTCGCAGGACGCTTTTGATGACTAACGCTTTTTGATTGGCGAGTCCGCCGGAGCGAATCGTGTCTGCGATGGTTGCGATGCGAGCGCGCAGAAGTTTGTCCCACGTTGGAAAACGTTTCTTCAGGGCGGCAAAGGTGCGATGGCTGTTAGTGTCGCTCGTCGCCTGCGAGAGGATGATTTTGATGAGCATGTCGAGCGGGTCGCTCGAACGACGGTTCTCAGGCACGCCGTAAGCGCGCTCAAGATTCTGGATGATGTAGCGGACAGGCTTCTCTATTGAAGCGTCTTCCGTCTCGAACTGTTCAGCTTTTTGCGGCGAGGGTGCGCTCATGGAATTCACAGCTCATCGAAAAATTCTTTATCAAGTTTGAAGACTCCAAAGGAAAACTTATCGCGTCAAATGATGCCGGAAATTGTAGCGCGTCACATAAAACATAAAAAGGGCGGAGGGTATGAAAGCCCTCTCGCCCTTCTCAGGTCAGCGCTGATAGCGACGGCGCATCAGTTGTTTTCAGCCTTAAGGCTTTTTGGCATTCGCGTTGTGATTGGCGTTGTTCGCATTCGAGTTGGTTGGCTTGACGCCAGCCGTGTTTGCGTTGCCGTTATCGTTTGTCACAACGCCGACGTTTGACGGGACGTTATTGCCGTTGGTGTTCTTCGGTAGATTCGCGTTTGTTTCGACAACACCGTTTCTGGTCGCGTTGCTGTTGTTGGCTGTCGCGTTAGTGTTGGTGTTGGCATTGCTGTTCGCATTGTTGTCGCTGCTACAGCCAATCGCCAGACCGGCGACGGCGAGTATTGACACAAAAGCTAATGTTCTGAGCATCTGTTCCCCCTGATCCCTTAAGCGGGCTTCAATTTTTTGTAAGAGTCGCGGATACGCCTCGCTCCCCTTTAGCAAAAGCGTATTCCGCGACTGTTCCGAAAAGTTTGAGCGGCTACCCTGACATCCTTTGCAGGATAGAGAACGGCAGCCTGCTCTATTTTGAAAAACTTAACTTTACTTAGTAAGCGACATCTTCGCCGTGATGAGTCTTCCACTCACTCTGTAAGTAGTCAGCATCTTCGTCCGAGCGCGGCGTGACACCCATCACGATACCGCCGTTGCGAACGCCTTCTTCATAGCGTTTGACACGCTCTTCGGGAATGCCCGCTCCGATGAGCGCGCCGATGAGTCCGCCCGTTGCGCCGCCTGCGCCCGCGCCTGCTAAGGCTGCTGCCAGAGGACCAGCGACGAGGAGGCCGAGTCCGGGCAGAGCCAGAGTCGTGCCGATGGCTGCAATCGCCGCCAGAGTTGCGCCGACTGTTCCGCCGATGGCCGCGCCTGTGCCCGCGCCTTCCAAAGCCTTGTTGCCCAACTCCGTCTCACGGCCATCGTCTGTAAAATGTTTCTTGCGTGTCTCATCCGACATCAACAAATTGACATCTTCATCCTTGTAGCCGCGCGTGCGCAGAGACCCGTAGGCACGCTCCGCGCTGTCTCTG
>JBAWGU010000866.1:0-5074 GCA_049593215.1 Pyrinomonadaceae bacterium | reverse complement strand
GTAGAAGGCCGCGTGCGCCATGTTCTTCAGCTTCGTCCGCCGCGAGACCAGCGTCTCCCTGGCCTGAAGCAGTTGTCGCAGCGTCCTCACCTGTTCATTCGGCACTGTCACTTCCGGCAGCCAGCCCAAGCGGAGGAAGCGTGCCTGCGCCGCGGCCTCCGCTTTGTCAGTCTTCTTCTTCGACTTAGCGACTACGCCGAAGCGGTGAGTGTCAACGACCGCCACGCGCGAGGCGTGCGTCTTCACCTGTTTGTAGAAGTAGTGGACATTCTGCGTGGCCTCGACGGCGAGTTCATCCGTTGCGTCGAGTTGCGCGACGAAGCGTGCTAGTTCGTCGCGCGTGAGCGGGTAAGTCTCTAACCGTTGCGTGTCGTCGGCCTCGATGAAGCAGGCAATGAAGTTCGTCTTGTGCAGGTCAGCCGATATGTCTCACAACCGTGTTCCTCCTTCTGATGAAGAGGAGGCTCGCGTATGGCGAGAGACTGCTCAGCGTAACTCCACGCTCCTATTCGGGATCAATAGTCACACTCCGTGGTGCGGGCGGAGGCTCCTTCGGAAGACCACACTGTTAGTCGGGCTTGGCTCCGCGGAGTTGGCCCACTACGGCATCCGGCCCTCGCCCCGTCTGTCTCCCGCGGCCTCCAATCAGTGGCGCGGGTATGCTACACCGAACGCTCTGCTTGTATCACGACCTGTTGGGCGGCGGCGTAGGTAAATACATGCGGTATTTACCTACCGAATAATTTCCTCAAGGCAATTTTGACGCCCCAAAGTCCATGTTTTATTTCAAGTGCTTGCCCCAATCTACTAAGCAAAGATTTAGCTTCTGACTCTGATTCAGATTGATTAGCGAAATCCCAATTAAGAGTATCATTAACTATTTCTCGGATGCGCTGAATAACTTCAGCAACTCCTTTCGCATCTTGTGTCTCGAACTAAATATAAACACATCCATCATCATCCCGTTTAAGATTAGCCAAAGGCTTTCGAGATATAAACAGACCAAGAAGGAGTGTTCGGATGAATGCACGCTGTTGTAATCTTAGCGCATAGTCGTAACTCAGTGTGCGGCTCTGGTCAATCACAGCCTGACTTGAGTCCAAATAGGACGATGGTCTGAAGTATTAAAGTCTCCGACACCTTGTTTTAAGACTTGGCAATTACGCACGGCTATCCAATCTAACTTTTCTTTGTAAATCATCGACCTTTTATAGGTCCAGTTCTTGCAGGTAAAAGGGTCTATATATCCAGTCTCAGGCAGAAAGCATCCCTTCCACCAGCGACATTCATTGGTATACCAAGGTTTTCCAGATTTCCTTAATGATTTTGAATTTTGATAAGTTCTGGTAAGACTGGTAACCCAATTCTCCAGAGAATTGAAATCGCCAGCGATTATAGATATGGTCTCTTCAGATCTGTCTTTGCGAATTGTTTCTGCTATAGATTTGAACTGCGCAAATCTCCCTTCCATACCACCATCTTTATCTTCAAAATGCGTCGAACAGATAACAATTGACCTGCCAAAATAATCAAACTCAACGCACAAAGCGAACCTGGCGCCTACTCGTTTTTCACGTCGCACAATCTTTTTCTTTGACGCTGGGGTATTAATCCAATCAAAGGCAACGGGAAGCTCAATTCGGAAATATCTCTTTGGTAAAATGCGCGTTAGTATTGCGTTGCCCTGTACGCCACCGCCTGCGAGCATTTCAGGTCGATTGGGTGTCTGTATTTCAAAAAACTCCACACTAAACAACCCTAGCATAGAAGTTGAGCGTGCAATTCGGTCTAGAACGTCAACATTCTTAGTCCTCTGATTACCCCAATCAACCTCTTGAAGACAAACTACGTCAGGCTTAACTTGATTGATATATGCTGCGAGCGCATCGGGCTTAGCTCCGCGCTCAATATTCCAAGTGAGAACCGTAAGTTTATTGTAACCCTCAATGCTGTTCGAGACTTGAGTTCTATTTTTCAGGTAGATTTGGTCTAAAGATAGTTTCTTTTGAAACTCATTTAAGTCTGCTACCTGTATCCCCATATCCGAAGATGTTCGGGCCTCATACTTCATATAAAAATCATGCCTGATGTTACGGAATGTGAATCGCTTTCTTCTCAGACGAAACCAATGCTGATAGGAGTCTAGAGATATTGATAACTAGTAATTATGGTGAATCCGGCGAGAGCATTTTCCAAACAGTTCGTGCGACGAAGTCCGATGACATTGCTGGGTATCGGCGTAGTCTTATCGCTTGTTGATTTCATAACGATTTATATCGCAGCGGTGAGAGACGGGGTACTCTATATCAATCAGGGAGTAGGTCTTTTCAACCATTACGGACTCTTCTCGACAATAATCGGTAATGCCATCGCTTTGTATGCGGCTAAGAAATATTATGACGGTGTCTGTTCGATTAGAGACAGTAAGGCAGTTGTCGATAGTGCGGTCATCAAAAAGCCGCTGAAGGACCTTCAGGATATGGTCGAACTGCGCGGAAAATATCGGCGCATCATATACTCTTTCCTTGTATTAGGCACTCTATTCTGGGCATCTAATGCCGGCATCCATCTCTTAGGTGACCCTGTGGCTAGATGGGGGCACGTGCTAGACGCGGCAGATCATCCATGGAGCTTTGTGGCTGGTAGGCTTCACAACATCTACACATGGATCATCATCATGCCATTTGTAGTACATGTAATGATATGTTCATCAATTCAGTTGTGGAGAGCGATGGCAATAGCCCTGAAGGAAGGCGTGCTTAGATATGATTTGCTAAATCCCGACCAGCGTGGCGGCTTTGGGTTTGTAGACAATGCGCTACTTGCATTCAATGTCATCGCAGCGCTCGTCTTTATCGAAATCACGTTGCACAGCGAAACATTCGGGAGACTGAATCTTGAACACATTACGGATTACATCATTCTCATCGTGTTATTATTCGGGATAAACAAATTGTTCTTTGCCCACATGTATGCGACGGTCAAGAGGCTGAGGATGAAGTCGCTTAACAAGGTGAAAGACGATGTCTTTAACAACAACGAATTGAGCTTTGAGATATTGAAATACTGTTATGAGCGAAGGGTGAGTACGCTTTCAATCGCAAACTTTCTCGTCCAGGCAAGTGCCATTGCGATTCCAGGCATCGTCAAGTACTGGCCCGTAATTGTGAGGGCATTTAGTCGAGCTTGAGGAACTTAAAAATACTCACTACGCCTAAAGTGAGCGCAGCTAATGCGGACAATTGCATGTATGGATGTAGTGGGAGTGAAAGACCATGAATCTCGGCATACATTCGCAATAACCCTAAGACTAAGGTCAGATGCATGAAGTACCCATGCCAGTTCGTCCATGGCCGTATCTGCTCAATGTGTGGCAGTTTCTCACTAAACAGTATTCTCGTAACATAAAGTGCGACCTCACGCGCAATCAACGCCCAGCTAATCACGGGACTGAGAAAGCCTTGGGCATTGAAGGCGATAATGACGGCGGCGTAAAATGACTTGTCTCCCATGCTATCCCAAAAGCGGCCGTAAGCTGAAGCCACTTGCCACCGTCTAGCCAGATATCCATCAAGTAAGTCCGTTGTCAGTGCTACCACCCACAATACACCTGATGCGTAAAGGAGGCCTGCTTTTCTCTGAAAACAAACCACGAACAGCAGCGCCAGCCCAATCCGCGATAAGGAAAGAGAGTTTACAACGCTTCTTGGACGCACCATAATTACTAGTTATCTAAAGTTAACAGCGAGCGTGAAACAGCCTACCTTTAACTACATACGCTATTCTGCAGGTTCAGAGATAGGCCAATTTTTGCATAATCTTTACGTGAGTTTCGGCCCTGCGCCTTAGGTTAAGAGCTGTTAGAGAAATCTAAGGCGTATAATCGACTTGAGTTACCCGCCAATACATCGCTGGAAGTATTACCGCTACCCAATTCTACTTGAAACCTTAATACCTTATCATTAAACTCAGAGTCAAGATTTAAATCCCACAGAATTACCCAACTCACAAGATGCTCTAATGAGAAACCTAATACTAGGAGTGTGTTTTCTACGTCTACTATATGCAACTGAATCAGGCTTGCGATGAGTTTTTGAGAGGTTATTTTTCGACGCATGATCGAAGAAAGAAAACCGCGGATGCTTACCGCTCAGACCTCGCACAATTCAGAGCGTTTGCAGGTGAAGGGCTTATCCTTACTGCACTGGACGGCTCTATCATTGAGCGCTGGGCAGCGCATCTCCGTCAGGAAGATTACTCTCCCGCATCTATTCGCAGAAAAATGGTAGTTCTGAAGGTCTTTTGCTCCTACTGGGTACGTAAGGGAGATCTAAAAGAGTCACCTTTCTGGCGGGTAAAGTTGAGCATCGGGAAGGTTGAGCAACTCCCGCGAGCACTCACCGAGCGAGAGATGCGAGCGCTTCTAAAGAGGGCGTGGTTAGACTATTCGACTACATCCGATATCCGCAATAGTACTGAGGATATATCTCAGTGCATGTTGAAATGGAAAGCCTCATCCTCCGACTACCGTGCGTTAAGGGATCTTGCTCTGATAGACCTCCTCTTCGCTACAGGGATTCGTGTGGGCGAAGTCTCAGCACTCGACATCCGTGATTTCTTCGTTCGGGAAGCAGCTTTCAGAGTGCAGGGTAAGGGTGGAAGAGATCGACTTGCCTTCATCGTGGATGAGGAAACGGTGCGCATCCAGCGAGCGCACTTGGAGGCCCGCGCGAGCATTGAGACAGAGAGTCCATCTCTCTTCATCAACGTCTCAGGCCAGCGACTTTCAACACAGGGGATCACCAACGTCATCGCCCGACTGCGGCGGGGAGCGCGGATAAAGCGACATGTGACCCCTCACATGCTGCGACATACGGTGGCGACGCTGCTACTACGCAACGGCTTGGACATTCGCGTAGTGCAGGAATTTCTGGGGCACGCATCTATTGCCACCACCCAGCGCTACACTCACGTCACCAAGGAGCATATGGTGCGTGAGTTGCGCAAGCGCCACCCGTCTTTAAGTCTTCGGGCGAGGAAGAGAGGTAGTGTAAAGAGGCTCAAATAGCTGCGC
>JBAWGU010000865.1:0-7372 GCA_049593215.1 Pyrinomonadaceae bacterium | reverse complement strand
CCGCCTACGCGCCCTTTACGCCCAGTAAATCCGAACAACGCTTGCTCCCCCCGTATTACCGCGGCTGCTGGCACGGAGTTAGCCGGAGCTTACAAATAGTACCGTCATCGTAAGAGGTATTAGCTCTCACTTATTCTTCCTATTCTTGCGAAGTTTACATCCCGAGGGATTTCATCCTTCACGCGGCGTTGCTGGGTCAGGCTTTCGCCCATTGCCCAAAATTCCCGACTGCTGCCTCCCGTAGGAGTCTGACCCGTATGTCAGTGTCAGTGTGACCGACCGCCCTCTCAGGCCGGTTACAGATCGTCGCCTTGGTAAGCCATTACCTTACCAACTAGCTAATCTGCCGCAGGCTTCTCTTCAGGCGCGAGGACATTGCTGCTCCCCCGCTTTAACAACTGTCTCGATGTCGAGCCGCTGCATTATGCGGTATTAGCTCAAGTTTCCCTGAGTTATTCCCCACCCGAAGGCAAATTACCTACGTGTTACTCACCCGTGCGCCACTCTACTCGGCCCCCGAAGGAGCCTTTCGCGTTCGACTTGCATGTCTGAGGCACGCCGCCAGCGTTGATTCTGAGCCAGGATCAAACTCTCGTTAGTTTTTGATTCTGGAACATAATCTTATACTGGTTAAAAGTATCCGATTATGACTCTTCAAAAAGAGTTTTACGCAGGACTTTATCGTCCCAGCGTTTGACTCCCTCAAAGTCATTAACATGGACACGCTCTATCTAGTTTTCAAAGATCGCTTCCAACTTTAGTGCGTCAGACTTAGTTGCTCATCCGACACATCCGGTTGCCAACTAACTCAAAATTTTCTTTTGAAGTTTTGATTGGCTTTGCCCTACAGACGACTTTTTCTCGCCCCAAGCAAAAAGGCATATTAACGAACTGCCCCGTGCTTGTCAAGCACCTTCCTCGCATTCCTGAAAATTATTTTCGAGGATGAAACAGCCGCTCCCTCGCATTGAAATTTCTATCCGAAGAGAAGCGGCTCGTTAAGAACGTGCTCTTTGTGGTTTGGATGTCAAATCGCCTTGCTTCAGGCAAAGAGGCATTATAGGCATCTTCGATTATTTGTCAAGCGCGCATCTGTGACAAATTTATCGCTTTCTTCTTCCCTTTTGCCCTTCGCCGCTACCCGGAGGCGTGACTCTGGTAAAGCCTCTATCATCGTGAAACACTTTGTACTGCTGTTCCTTAATCTGCCCGTCTTCATCCTGGATTCTGACAATAAAGGTTTTATTCTCTCCCTGCTCATCAACTCTGAGAGGCAGGAAACCTTTGAGGTCAGGGCTGCGATATGCCGTGTAGTGCTCTTGATTATATTTGTCGTAGCCAAGCACATAGATTCTGTCAAAGTCCGGCTCATCTATTTTGTGCGGCTCATTTGAGCTGCTCTTTTCAAGGATGACCCAACTGCCCGGCTTCGCATCTTTCGCAGCGTCCTTATCTCTCTTTGAATTGGCTTCCACATCAGCATCGCTGTCCAATCTATGCCAGGCAACGAACTCGCGGCCTGTGCGATAAAAGATGATGTCGCTCGGAACAGTCAACTCAACCTGCTTGCCGTAAATCCATCCGCCGGGCGCAGGCGAGATTGAAGGCGACAAACGAACCTTGTACCAGAGTTCATTAGTCTCTTCAGGCTCTTTCTCTTCGTCGCTATCTTTCTTTCCCTTGTTTGCGTTCTGCACGCTTCCGGCTTTCGGCGCAGTATCGCTCTCCGTTGTCTCCGAGGTCTTGGGCTTTGGCACGCGCTTCCAGGTGATGATGTCAAACTTCGAGCCGCTATCGAGTTTCATCATGATGTTCTCGTTGCCATTTCTGTCTGGAGAAAGACGCAGGTTCGTGCTGGCGCGCAACTGCCCTGTGGCTTGCGGCGGAACATCTTTATCTTCTTCTGCGAGTTTGCGCGAGCGTTCGAGCACATCGTTAGGCATGACGTTGCGCGATTCAATCCAGCCTTCCGTATTCTCTTCGTCATGAGCGCGCACTCTCAGCCAGCGTTCACCGTTCTGGTCAACGTCCGAATCCAGAATATCAACCTGATCGCCGCGATTAACTTCAACAAGGTCTGCGGCAACGACGGCGGTTGAGCTACGCACCTGTGCGCGGCGCGCAATGACCACACCTGCCTCATCTTTTTTCGCAAGCTTACTCGCCAGAGTGCTGCAACCGCTCAGCGCGGCGGCAAAGATAAATAATAAGAGAATTGTGATCTGCTTCATCTTTAGAAAGTTTGTGTTGAAAATCATGACAGTAGAAATCTCTTTGGAGCACTAATGCTGGCGCAGCATTATCTTTGAACGATTCGCTTGCGCGTTTCTGCTGCGGCGCGCGCATCTGTATTGTAACCCAATTTGCGTAACAAATCGCGTTGCTCGCGTGTGATTGAATCGGCCACAGAGACGTGCGTGCGCACGCCCCCGCGTTCTATCTTTAATCCAAAAGGCGATAGAGATGAAGCTAAATCAATCGCGGCTGCGTTTTCGACGTAATCGCGCGTGAAGGCTTCCATGCCTTTCTGATTATTCAGGGCCGCGATCACTGCCGCATTGCCATCCGACCTCTTTGCCGCTTGATGATAACGCCGAAACAACTCGCGGTACACATCGTCGAGCGACTTGCCGCCTTTAGTTCTCTGCCGCAGAGTCAAATCATAAAGATATGCCACCAGCAGCCCTTTGTTATAAACGAGAGACGCGGAGCTTGACCAACGCCGCTGCGACGCTTCGAGCAAAGAGAACTTATCGCGCTCGCTCACAGACAGGTAAGCGTCATAGGCGCGGCCTAACGCGTTCAGATAATCCTGAAAGGTGAGCAAGCGCAGGCGCAACCCTGCGCGCATCGCTTGATAAGAAGTGAAGCCTTCATAAAACCAATCGTAATCGCCATCTAAGGCGAGAGCGTTTGGAATCCAGAGGTGAAACAATTCGTGTGTGAGCGGGACGCTCAACTGCGCGAGTCCGGCGACTTTTGATGAAGAGCGGCCTGATAAAAGTATCACGGTTGCGCCGCGCGTCTCTGCGCTCCAACGCTCTGCGCCTGCCTGAGAAGGAAAGGGCGCGAGCATGAGCATAGTTTTGGCGCGCGGCACGCCGCCAATCATCTCTGCGTGTTCTTTGAGAATGTTGAGAGCGCTGCTCGCTGCCTCTTCATCCGTGAAGGCCCAATCGCCCGATGCGATGAAGCTGAATTGCATCGTGCCGACACGTTCCAGTCTCTCACGCAAATCGCTCCCGACAAAAAAGACTGCGCTCACAGGGTCAACAATCTCAAACTCGCCATCCGCGCGCTTCAACTCGTTCGCCTTGACGCTCCAACTCTGAGGCAGCTCGAAATGCACAACTGTCGTCGCCCGTTTTGTCTCGTCTTTGAAAAATGATTGAGGCAGGAGGTCGCCGAGCATCAGGAAACCGCGCTCGCCCGTGAGCCATGAAACAAAGGCGGCATCAGAGAGTTTGGCAGGCGGGTCGAGCTTCACTTCATAACTAAACTGCACGCCGTCGCTCGCAGACTCATACTCTCCGGGCGCGATTCTCTTCACAGACAGCGCCACGCCTTTTTGGTCCTTCAAACTAAAACTTTCAATCCTTTCGCCAAGCCCGAGGATGCCCGCGTAGGCGTTGCGAAAAGACCAGACCTTCTCACCTGTCGCGCTCGCGCCTTCGACTCTCACGCGCGCAGGTGAAGTTGAAAGCAGAGTGATTCGCGCGCTCTGCGTCTGACCATCAGCCTTGCCAATGAAAAGGAGCAAAAGGAGCGCGCAGCAGGCAACGGCAGAGCGCATTAAACCAACTAAATTATCTTCCTTTCGGAAGCCGAACGCGCCTTTGCCTGAATGTGCTTTGCGAAGAGCCATCTGCAATCTCTTAAATGAAGTATAAGCGGCGAAGCGGCGAGACAGAAACGCTAATTGACAGTGCTTGGCGAAGGCGACTATATTGCATATTCTGAACGGACTCTAACATACAGCTTTAGATCGTGACTAGCAGCAATCAATTAAAAACGGGCAGCCGCCATGCGCCTTTGACGCGCATGTTAGCTTTTGCGCTGCTCGTTTTAGTGACCTTCAGCGCAACTGCGGAAGCCGTACACAAACACGGCAACCTTGCGGGCGTGCGCGAAGCAGTTTCGTCTGCTTCTATCAGCAATGCGCCTGATTCAAACTCACGTTTAAGGAACACGCAGACAGGCGCAGAGTGCCTGATCTGCCAGCTTCACCAACATCTCTTTGCTACGGTTCTTAACAGGCCGCCGCACATTGCTCCGCCTCAAACGCAGCATGTGCAAGCTCAGGCAACCGCCACTTCCTATCTATCACAAACGGACGCGCCTAGACGCGGACGCGCACCACCACTCTCTTCTCTATCTTAAAACCGCTCTCCCCACATTCAGAATAAAACGTGCGGGCGAGGTCTTTTCCAAGAAGGCAACGCACGCGCTCGCTTGTTCTGAATCAGGTTGGACCAGAGAAACTTTGAAGATGTCTTCAAGGTTATCAGAGTTCCGGCCAGCCGTTTATTTGACAGAGAGGAAACTCGAAATGAATTTCAGAGAAGCTATTTTTAAGTTCGCACTAATCTTCGCAACAGCAATCTTGCTTTGCACCTCTGCCAGCGCGCAAACACGTATAGGGACTGTGCAGGGAACAGTCAAAGACCAGACCGGCGCGCTCGTGCCAAACGCAGAGGTGATTATCACGCAGCCCGTGACCGGCTACAAACAGGCTGTGCAAACGGACGCGCAGGGCGCATTCAAATTTGTCAACGTCCCATTCAACACTTACAAGGTTCACGCAGAAGCCGAAGGGTTCGACGTTGCCGAACAATCCATTGACCTCGAAAGCGCAATCCCGCTCGCAGTTGATTTAACGCTCGGCGTGACTGCGGCGGCGGCCAACGTCACCGTCACAGCAGGCAGCGAAGCCTTAGTTGAGACTGACCGCACCTCTTCCGACACGGACATCAGCCAGACCTTGTTAGAGCGTCCGGCAGGCGCAGCGCCTTCGCGCGGCATTGAAAACATTGTCGCCTCCACGCCCGGCTTCGTCACGGACGACAACGGACGGCTTCACCCGCGCGGCTCCGAATCTCAGGTCCAGTACGTCGTTGACGGCGTGCCCGTAACAGATAACCTGTCAGCAATTTTCTCAACCAGTCTGGACGCGCGCACGCTTCGCACCGTAGAAGTTTTGACGGGCGGCATCCCCGCAGAGTTTGGCGACAAACTCGCTGGCGTCATCAACGTCAACACGCGCTCCGGCCTTGAATCGCCGACGCAGGGCGGGCTGACTTTCTCCGGCGGAAGTTTTTCGACGGGCGAAATCGGCGCAGACTTTTCAACTCACACAAAGAAATTCGGATTCCTCACGAATCTCTCCGCGACCACTTCGCAGCGTTATCTTGACCCGCCGACGATTGACAACTTTCACAACTTCGGGCGCACAGGCAAAGGTTTCTTCCGTCTCGATTATCAATTCAGCCAGAACGACACCTTGCGCGGCACGTTCACCTTCGGCGGCTCAAACTTTCAAGTTCCGAATCGTCTCGCGCAGGAGATTGCCGGACAGGACGAGCGCGAACGCCTGCGCGACAGCTCGCAGAACATCACCTATCAACACATCTTTTCGCCGAACACTATCGGGCAGATTTCATTCTTCAACCGTTTCGGCAAAACCAGACTGACCAGCAACGCGCTTTCAACACCCGTCGTTGCTTTTCAGGATCGCACGTTGCAGAACACAGGCGGTCTGGCTTCGCTCACGCTCACGCGCGGCATTCACAACATCAAGTTCGGCGGGCAGATTACCGTCACGCCTGTCAACGAAGATTTCAGTTTCTATCCGACAACTCCCTTTGATGATTTAGTTGACGAGAACGGCAACGTCTTGCCCAATCCCATCAACGCTTTCACAGCCGCGAATCCTTTCAACTTCAAAGGCAAGAAGACCGGACGCACCTTGAGCGCATACGTGCAGGATCGCTTTACGCCGTTCAAGAATCTCACGTTTGATTTGGGCGTGCGTTATGATAACTACAAACTCGTCACGAGCGATGCTGAGTTTAGCCCGCGTCTGGGACTGGCTTACTATATTCCGCGCACTCAGACGACGCTGCGCTTCTCTTACAATCGTTTCTTCCAGCCGCCTCCGGCAGAAAATCTGCTGCTCGCAAGCTCTGCTCAGGCGGCAGCAATTTCTCCGCTCTCCGTGCTGCAAGGCGTCACAACCGTGCGCCCGATTCTCGTTGATAAAGAGAACGTCTTCGAGGCTGGCGCGCAGCAACTTCTTTCGCGCTACTTCCGTCTGAATCTGACGGTCTATCAAAAGCGCATCAAGAACTTTTCTGACAAGGACCAATTCTTTGAAACCGGCGTCGTGTTTCCAATTTCGATCACGTCAGGCCGTGTGACGGGCGAGGAGTTGCGACTTGAATCAACAGAGATACGCGGCTTTCACGGCTTCCTTTCTATAGCCAACG
This sequence comes from Pyrinomonadaceae bacterium, assembly GCA_049593215.1. Taxonomy (GTDB): domain Bacteria; phylum Acidobacteriota; class Blastocatellia; order Pyrinomonadales; family Pyrinomonadaceae; genus JBAWGU01. The sequence continues at coordinate 887 of JBAWGU010000865.1, read as the reverse complement.
CGCACGCTTACGGCGTCACTCCGATTAGCGGCGGTCTCTTTCTCGGCGAAAATCCGCAGGAGCTTCAACTCGTTGGTGAGAAATTCGCAGCCGACCACGATCAACGTAACGAGTTGCAATTCAATCTCAGCTACAATCATCACCGCTCAGGTCTCTACGCCATCTTCAACGGGCGTTACGATTCGGGCGTCCCGACGGATGTTGAGCAGGGCACGACGCTCGCGGATTTCGTCGCGCAAGGCTTTGACCCGCGCCTTTATAATGAGATTGATTTTCAGCGTGGCCGCGTGCGCCCGCGCACGATTCTGGATTTTTCAGTCGGCGCAGACCTGATGCGAAAAGAGCGCGTCTCAATGAACCTGCAATTCGACGTGCAGAATTTGACGAACGAACTCTTTCTCTACAACTTCGAGTCCGTTTTCAGTGGCACGCACGTCGGCTACCCGCGCCTCTTTAGCGGGCGACTGGCTTTGAGATTCAAATGATTCCCCCGGGAGCGCAGGCATCTTGCCTGCCATGAGCGACGAAGGCGCGAACAAAAGAGACGATAGATTTCAAGGCTGAATAAATGTCCGGCTATTTTGAGCGAGCTATCGCGCGCTATGCAGACAAGATGCCTGCGCTCCCGGGATTTTATGGAACTCATTCCGTTTTTTGAGCGTTATAGTTTTGTATCTAAGAGAACCGCTCGGCGGGCATTGGGGGTCTGGCGTTGACATGCTGCACCGGGCGCAACTAAAATGCAGATTGCTCAATTGAGCCTTCCCTATTGATTCGTAACCGTCCGACGTACTTAAGGAATCTGCCGTGAGCCTGGTTAAAATCATCGTCATCACGCTCGCCTTGATCCTGAGCATACTGCTTTTCGGGCGTTTCCTGTTCTAGCC
>JBAWGU010000864.1:0-6218 GCA_049593215.1 Pyrinomonadaceae bacterium | reverse complement strand
GTGCAAGCCCGCCTCTAAACGGTCATTAAATGTAGTTGCACGCGTTTGGAAACCGTAATATTTATAGCTCATCGCACGAGGCGGTCGGCTCTGCCGCCGAGCGCGTCGCCAACACCGAAGAAGGTGTGCGCGCCTTCGCCGCTCCCCAACGCAACGTAGAAGCGGAAGAGCACGTTGTCGCCCCTGCGCGGGATGACGACGATGCCAAACCCGTAAGTGTGGCGCAAGCGTCCCTGGTCCAAACGGCTCAAGCTTGAAGCCACTTTGCCTGTGTCGTAAAAAGCTATCAAGTTTATTGGCCCGTAAACCTGCCGCAGGTATTCCGCTTGCAGTAGCACAAGGTCGCGGTCGCGGAAACGATAGTCGCGGAAACCACGCAGCGTGTCGTCGCCTCTGATGTTCGAGCCGCCGAGCGTCTCCATCAGATAGAAAGGCACGCGATTATTGTCACTCGTATCAGCGAAGGAGAAGCGCGCACGAAAGCGAAACTCGTTCTTGTCTGCAAAAGGAAACTTGTGCTTGAGGTCTGCGTCGAAGCGGCGGAACGAGTAGCGATGATCCGACACGTCTTGATAGAAGTGATAGAAGAACTTGTATTCCAGCTTGCGCGATTCGGGTTGACCCGGCGTGTGCAGCCCTGCGAAGGCGGCTGCGTGAAAGAAGCCGGGTTGAGATGTGATTCCCGGCGCGGTCGCCTCTGTATAAACACGCTCGACAGAGCGCACGGTCGGGTTATCAATGGTGACGATGGTCGGGAAGATGCCTTCAACCGCTCCGCCGACATCAAGCCAGGGCGTTAAGGGTTTCGAGATGTCTGCGCCAATCACGCCTTCACGATAATGGAAGACTGCGCGGTCTTCCTCTTTGCTCTCTGGTCCCAACCCGAAGTAATCAAGGCGCGGCGCGTCTTTGATTAACCCGTAAAGATTTATTTTCAAATCTCCGACAGGCCCGCTTGCGGTGTTGCTGGAGAATTTGTTCTCGCTCTTCGTCAGTCTCAGGTTCCCGTCAACCTCCCAGTACTTCTTGAGAGAGACTCTGGCCGACGTGTTTAATTCGACACGCCAGTTCTCATAAGGTTTTCTCAAGCCGTATCCGATGCCGACCGCAGTGCCGCTTCCCGGCACAACGCCGCCCTGGACCAGATGGAATCCATCCTTGCGAGTCACCTTGTCGTAGATATGCTTGAGGCAACTGGCAGTGTCTTTGAGCGATTTATTCTTCTTATCGCAGGGATTCGTCTGTTGCGGCGTCATTCCCGGCGGAGTCGCCGTGCCCGGCGGCGTTTGTGCCGTCACCGCCGCACAGCAGAAGAGCAAGACAAGCGAGAGTCTCAGACAACTCTGCCACGTGCCCTTAGTCAACATCATCTCTCTTGAGCGGGAACAAATGCTCCGCGCCAGTGATTCATTTTTTCGTGAGGCTGAATTCATAATGCTTCCTCCAACAGTTTCTCTGTGCCGACTCGTCAAACTCTTTAGCGGCCACGCCCGTTCCGGTGCGGGCCGCACACAATATGAAAGGCACGCGCCTGTCGCTCAACGTACAGGCTCATGCGCCGTCACCTCTTTTTCTTGCTGGCCTTCTTCTTGCCGGTAGTCTTCCGGCTGGTCGTCTTCTTGCTGGCTTTCTTAACGGCTTTCTTACTTGCTTTCTTGCTGCTCAGCTTACGCGCGGCAGGCTTTGCCGCAGGACTTTTTATCCCGCGTCCTTCGCCCTTTCTGGCTTTCGCAATTCTGGCGCGAATTGCCGCGAGATATTCCGCCGCGTCCTGCTCAGTCTTGATTGCACTGACGAGCGTGCGCGTCTGCCGTTTGGACGGCAACTCGCTATCCACTATGAACGCGTGCTGTATCATTGTTGCCTGAAAATCGGAGAGCGGATTATCGTTAGGCCCTGCCGGAGCCGTCACCGCCGATGCCATCTCAATTTCCGCTTTCACTCCTCCAGCCGATGCAAGCATGGCCCTGCTTCCAGCCGCCTTCGGCACGTCAGTCGGTTGCGGAATATTCACTTTACCCTGTCGCGGAGTGGCGAGCGTCAGACAATCCTCGAACGTCTTGGCCTGAAGGTCACGCTGGGTCAGGAACTTGCTAAGGTCATTCTTAAGGAAGAGTTTTCTGGCAGTGGCGATGATGGAGGTGTGGTCAAACACCTTGTCGTGAATGATCGTGCCCCTCGGGATGAAGGGCGAAACGATGACGGCAGGCACTCTCACGCCGAGCCGGTCGAAGTTGAAGGGCGGCGTGACGGAAACTCTCCCGTCGGGGTTGACCGTCGGGGGCGGGTTCACGTGATCGTACAGCCCGCCGTGCTCGTCATACGTGATGACAAGCATGGTGCTCTCCCAAGACTGCTGGTTACTCGTGACTGCATCGTAAACGGCCTTGATGACGATCTCGCCCTGAAACACATTGTGGTCCGGGTGCTGGTCTGCTGCCGGAAAGAATTGGCCCCGGTCGGAGAAGTCGTTGAATCTCGGCTCGATGAAACTGAAGGAGGGCAGTTTATTCTTCTTGCAGTCTTTCAGAAAGTCGTCGAAGAAGTAGAGAAACTTGTTTGAGTGTTCAAGGATGTAGGCGTTGGCGAGGCCGAGCGTCCAGTCCGTATAGTAAAGTCTGGCGGAGACGTTGCTTCTATCCAACAGCTCGAAGACGGTCTTGAGTTGTAGATAGTTCGGGTTCATGTCAACGCGCCCCAGCGAAGTTGCGCCGAAGGCGAAGGCGCGATTGGGCAGCGTCGGACCCGGCACAGATGCGTGCCAACGGTCGCAGACAGCATACTCCTGCGCCAGCGTCGAGAGCGCAGGCAAGCGGCCCGGCCCGAAGCACTTCATGATGTTGTGCGACTTGGGGACATTTCCGGTCTTGCCCTGATAAGCCTTGACGAAGCCCTTCATAAATGGTCCCGTCCCTGTCCCTTGCGAGTTGCTGAAGATTTGCTCGTTGACGCTGATGAAGTCGTGCCCGGGGTCAGGATTAAAGTCGCCCGCGTAACGCGCGTCGGGCGAGACGCGAACCGGCACGCCCTGTGTGTCAGGATTTGTCTCCGTCCCGTCAAGCCCGTCAATCTTCCAACTGTTGCTCTTGAGGAATCCTAACGAATGGTCGAACGAGCGGTTCTCCATCATGAGGACAACGAGATGCTGAACTGGGTTAGGCATAAGCTGCTCCTTAATTGTCGGGCGCGACTGCTGCGCCTGTTGTCTTAAAAAGTATTGCGGCTCGAAATCATGGTTAGCCGGGCCGTAACAGATGCGGGCGGCTATGCTTGAATTGCGGTGCAACAGGGGTGATCCGGCTGTTGCTACATTGAACGCACTGGACACAGCGACAGAAATTTCTGCGCCTGCGTGCTGACAGGATCGTTGGTAGAGGCAGCGCCGGAAGATAACAACATGCAGAGCATGAGGCGAGGGCGTGAGCGACGCTTCATAAATGCAATCTCCGGCGGTCAGCTTTGGCTCAGGCTGTAGCCGTTTGCGTGAGGCTAACGAAGGTACTGCGGTTCGTTAGCAGGTAAGCGACATTTATCAAAACGTAGGCAACATACGCTTAATGGACCAGCGTGTCAATAGTTAAAGATTGTCCGTTGTCCGTGGTCAGTGGTCCGTTGTTTTGAGTGTTAGTGATGTTGAATGATTCATCTAAAGCATTCATCTCATCAATCACAAACAACGGACAACGGACTACTAACCGTTGATCTGCGCCATCCTTCTGAGCCTGAACTGGACCAGTGATTTCGCGGCTCGCTTCTGGAAGATTGATAAAACTGCTCTAAGCCTTTTCCAGTCCTGCATATTTTTCAATCAACTTCTTCTGGCCGAAGCCGGGAAAGCTGACGGTGAGCTTTGCAGAGTCGCCAGCGCCTTCGCGCCTGAGCACGAGGCCGCGCCCGTATTTCGGGTGACGGACGTGTGAGCCAGGGGTGAAGCCGCTTTCGCTTGATGACGATGAAGATTTCGCTGACGCAGATGTTGATTCGCCAGACGATGAGGCGCGGCGTTTGATGACAGGTTCGCTGCTCTGAGGTCTGTTTGCCGGTGGACTTAACTGCTGGCTGCGCTTGCGGAAAAACTCTGCGATGGAATCAACGCTGTCGTAAGTCTTACCAGCATAGCGCGTGCGCTCTCTCGCATCGCCGCGTAGTGCGCTGGCGGCATGTTTGTTTTCAAGCGTCGAAGAGTTGCGCGCGAAACTAAGCCATGACGCGCCGCGCGAGAGGTCTTCCATCAAGTCGAGCGGCATCTCGTTCAAGAACTGCGAAGGCTCTGAAGCCATCTCTTCGCCATAGACCCTGCGCTTCATCGCGTGTGTGACGTAGAGGAAACGCTCTGCGCGCGTGATGGCGACGTAGCAGAGACGACGTTCCTCTTCCAATTCCGCAGGGTCTGTCGCGGAGCGCGAGTGCGGGAAGAGTCCGTCTTCAAGGCCGACGATGAAGACGAGCGGAAACTCAAGTCCTTTGGCTGCGTGCATGGTCATCAACGTGACGGGCGCATCGCGTTTGTACTGGTCCTGATCCGAGACGAGCGCGGCATGGTCTATGAAATCTCTCAAGCCCTCGCCCTCCTGCGCGTCGTAATCAATCGCGGCGTTGACGAGTTCCTGCAAGTTTTCAAGACGCGCCTCGGCTTCGTCAGAGTTTTCAGACTTGAGCGCGTCGGCGTAGCCCGTGTCTTGAATAGCAGCCTTCACAACATCGGAGACGGGAGAATCCGTCTGCGATGCTTCACTCGCCGAGCGCACAAGATTTGTGAGGATGTTCTGAAAATTTTTGAGCGCGGAGACAGCGCGGGGTGAGAGACCTTCGCCCTTCTCCGTGATAATCGCAATCGTCTCCCAGTGAGAGACGCCGTAATCTTTGGCGCGGCGTTCTATCTGGTCCAGAGTTTGTTTGCCTAAGCCCCGCGCGGGGCTGTTGATGACGCGCATCAAGGCGATGGAGTCGTGCGGGTTGAGCGCGAGTTTGAGATAAGAGATCACGTCGCGCACTTCCATGCGCTCGTAGAAAGAGAAGCCGCCGACGATGTTATAAGCTAAGCCCGCGCGCCTCAATGCTTCTTCAAAAACGCGCGATTGAGCGTTGGTGCGATAGAGCACGGCGGCGCGCAGTGTTGAATCAACGCGGCGATGCTCTTCAATCTTCGAGGCGACGAAACGCGCTTCAGCCTCCGCATCGAAAGCCTGATAGTAACGAATCCTCTCGCCCGCAGGATTTGCGGTCCACAAGCGTTTGCCCTTGCGTTCCGTGTTTCGCTTAACCACTGCGCCCGCCACGTCAAGAATGGTCTGCGTCGAGCGATAGTTCTGTTCGAGTCGAATAACTTTCGCGTTCGGATAATGCTGCTCGAAGTTGAGGATGTTCGTAATGTCCGCGCCGCGCCAGCGATAGACACTCTGGTCCTCATCACCTACGACGCAGATGTTCTGTTGCTTCTCCGTCAGAAAACGAATCAGAGCAAACTGAAGAGAGTTTGTGTCCTGATACTCGTCCACGAGGATGTAGCGGAAACGCTCGTTGTATTTCTCGCGGACTGCCTCGACGCGGCGCAGGAGCTGCACGGTCTTAATCAACAGGTCGTCGAAGTCAAGCGCGTTGTTATTTTGCAGCCGCTCCTGATAGAGACGAAAGACGCGCGCGATGGCTGCGCGTTTCTCATCGCCGTATTCAACGCGCGCCGCGTAGGATTCAACATCTTCGCCCCTGTTCTTTGCGCTGCTGATTGCTCCCTGCACGGCGCGTTGGCCCAACTGTTTTTCGTCGTAACCCAAATCTTTAATGCAGGCTTTGACCAGCCGGACGGAATCGTCCTGATCGTAGATGGTGAAAGAGCGGGTGTAGCCTTCGTTCAATGCGCTGATGTCCTGGCGTAGGATGCGAACGCAGAGCGAGTGAAAGGTGGAGATGAGCGGCGCGCTCTTGAGATGCTCGCCGCTCAGGAGGCGCAGGACGCGCTCGCGCATCTCTTCCGCAGCCTTGTTTGTAAAAGTGACGGCGAGAAGGTTGTGCGGCGCAATGCCGCGCTCTGCAATCAGGTAAGCGATGCGATAAGTGATAACGCGCGTCTTGCCTGAGCCTGCGCCCGCCAGAATCAGGAGCGGCCCGTCAGTCTCCACGACCGCTTCGCGCTGTTGAGGGTTAAGTGTCGAAAGAAAATCCATAGGAAGTAATCAGTAATCAGTAGTCAGTAATCAGTTATCAGCTTTTTGCTTTTA
>JBAWGU010000863.1:0-4544 GCA_049593215.1 Pyrinomonadaceae bacterium | reverse complement strand
TTCGTGCCCGCCAAAGTTACTTTTTATTTGTCCGCGTTTCGTGTGGAGTCCCACTCCTCCCCTTCGCGGCAGTTGATAGCTTAATCAAGCGGGCGTATGTTACGCAGTAGGTTTCCAAAGTAGTTTGCCTCTTTTCTAGCCCCTCAAAAAGTTTGTAGAACTACTTCCAGCGTGAGAACTATCTCTGCCGCCACAAAAGAGAGATAGCTTTCGCCTTGAGCTAAAGTGAGCGCGGAAGATGACGGGCGAGCGCAGCCCATCATCTTCACCGTTCAAATCTTCAACAAACATCGTGCGGTTATTTCCGACGAGCCGCCGCTTCAGGAAAGAGATTTGCCATGCCTCCAATCTTCATTTCGCGTTTCCGCATCGGGTTTCTGGCCGTTGTTGCTCTCTGCTTGCTGGCCGCAGCTATCTACGTTGCGCCGCGCGGCTATTCCGCAACCAGCGCAACCGGGCAGCAGAAGTCTTCCGCGCAACAACAGCAGAGAGACCTGCAAAAATATTTCAGAGCGCAGGAGATTGTTCGCCTTGACACGGCGCAGGCGGCAAAGCGTGTGCGCGAGACGGGAGAACTTTCAATCGTCACGCCGGACAAGTCTTTCGATCTCTTGCTCTCGCCGCACGACATGCGCGCGCCCGGCTATCGCGCGGAGGATGTGACGCAGGGCGTTATCGTACATGACGTTGAGACGGGGCCTGTCCGCACGTACAGAGGAGCGGTGCGCGGGATGGATGGCGCGCTTGAGGCTCGCTTCACCGTTGACGATGAGACCATTGAAGGAATGATACTCGCGCGCGACGAAACATATTTCATAGAGTCTGCCCGAAAGTTTACGAGCGCTGCGGATGCCTCTGACTTTGTGCTCTACAAAGCTTCAGACGTGATTCCAGACCCGAACGCGACGTGCGCCTTGACGATGGAAGAGAAAGTAAATCTCGCGACAGAGAATCTTTCACCGGAAGCAACACAGGCGCTCAATCCTTTCCGCACGATTGAGCTTGCGACCGAAGCTGATTTTGAGTACGTCTCATCGTTCGGCGGCGCGGCGGCGGCCAACCAGAACATCCTGAGCGTGATGAATCAGGTGGACGGCATTTACAGCAACGAGATTGGCCTCACCTTCCTCGTCACCTTTCAACACACATGGTCGGACAACAGCGACCCTTACAATTCCTCTGACCTCAGCGTCATTCTTCAAAACGAGTTTCAGCCCTACTGGAACGCCAACTTCCAAAACGTGCAAAGAGACACGGCGCACATGTGGACCGGAAAGAACGCGGGCGGCGGCCTCGGCTATGTCGGCATTGTCTGCACGCAGGGCGGAGCTTTCTCCTATGCAGTTTCAACCAAGCTGAGTCTGAACGTCTTTAACGTCGCCATTCCGGCGCACGAGATTGGGCATAACCTGGGCGCAGACCATTCTGACGGGCAGGCAAATTGTAATAGCACAATCATGCAGGCCACTGCGACTCCTTCGACGGTGCTCACTTTCTGCCAGTTCTCAAGAGATCAGATTACACGCTACGTCACCGCGAACAACTCCTGCATGTCTGCGGTCAATCCGATTGACGACGCGCAGTTTTTCGTCCGCCAGCACTACGCAGATTTTCTCAACCGCGCGCCCGACACGGACGGACTCAACTACTGGGCCTTTCAAATCTTCGCCTGCGGCTCTGACGCCACCTGCATCAACAGCAAGCGCATCAGTGTCAGCGCGGCTTTCTTCATCGAGCTTGAATTTCAACAGACAGGCTCCGTCGTCTATCGCATGTACCGCGCAGCCTACGGCACTCTTCCTGCGCCCAACCAGACGCGCGCCAATATCACTTACGCGCAGTTTAATGCGGATCGCCCCAATATCATCGCAGGCGCGCAACTGGACCAGAGCACAACCAATTTCGCCAACACCTTCGTGCAGCGTCCGCAGTTTCTGGCAGATTACCCGTCTACTATGCCCAACGATCAGTTCGTCAACAAACTATTTGACAGGGCGAGCCTGACGCCGTACACCGTCGAACGCCTGAACGAGATTGCACTCATGACCGCCGGACGAACACGCGCGCAGGTCCTGCTCGATGTCATCAACATACAGGCATTCAAAGACCGCGAATACAACCCATCGTTCGTCCTGATGCAATACTTCGGCTACCTACGTCGTGACCCCGATCAGGGCGGCTACGATTTCTGGTTGAATGTCCTGAACACACGCACGCCGAACAACTATCGCGGAATGGTCTGCGCCTTTATCACAAGCGCAGAGTATCAGGATAGGTTCAGCTCCATACGCACGCGCAATGACACGCTCTGCGCTGTCACGCCTTAGAGCATCCGGCGAACCTGTGAGGGTAAAGAGCGCAACAGGGGCGGAAGAGAAGTCTTTCGCCCCTGTTGTTTTGCTCATTGCTGTGGTGTAACACTCTATGCCTGCTTCTGTGTCTCTTCCTTCTTCTTCTCAGGTTTAGCTTTGGGACGCGGTCAGTGTTGACATATTTCTTCTCCTATGTCTAAGCTTCCGCGTCACTCAGATGGCTGGACTCCTCCGGCCACAGGTTTAAGCCTTCGGGAATCTACACCTGACACAAGCAATAGAAGGTGCAGAATCCTTATCCCTCGCGCAGTATCCGGCTTGATGCGGAAAAGAGTTTTCTGATTCATCGTACACCTATAATCACCAGCAACATCCGCTAAGACCGGAAGGAGTATTCCCCCTCATGCGCCACACCACCGCTACATCCGGCAGGGCCACGTCTGCCTTATTTTCAAGAGCAGCAAAGAGAGCAAAGGTCATAGTATTTAGCGCAGCCGCGCTGGTCTGCTGCTGGGGACTGAGCCTTCAGCCTGTTGCGGCGCAGTCATTCGCTCCTAAAGTTGATTACGCTGTTGGCTCGTTACCCTACTCAGTGGCCGTAGGAGACTTCAACGATGATGGTAAACCTGACATAGCGATTGCGAATCGAGGCAGCAACACGGTGAGCGTACTGCTTAACAACGGAGACGGCACATTCGCTGCTAAAGTTGATTACACAACTGGCACGACTCCCCGTTCGGTAGCCGTCGGAGACTTCAACGTGGATGGCAAGCCTGATCTGGCTGTTGCTAATGATGCCAGCAACAATGTGAGCGTACTACTCAACAACGGAGCTGGTACGTTTGCAGCTAAAGTTGATTACACGACCAGCATCAGTCCCTATTCAGTAGCCGTCGGAGATTTTAATTCGGACGGCAAGCCTGATCTGGCTGTGGCTAATGGGAGCGGAGCCAGTGTGAGCGTGCTACTTAACAACGGCACTGGCACATTCGCTGCTAAAGTTGATTACACGACCGGCACGAATCCTCGTTCAGTAGCCGTCGGAGACTTCAATATTGATGGTAAGCCTGACCTGTTGGTTGCGAATTTCACCAGCAACACCGTGAGCGAAATCATCAACCGCGCATCTGCCCCGACATCTGCGGCCACAGAGATTAGCGGACGGATAACGACCTCAGACGGCGCACCTCTCGGCGGCGCAATCATCACACTGAGCGGCACTGAATCACGCCTGACAATCACAGACAGTCAGGGCTTCTACCATTTCGATAATCTTGAGACAGGGGGCTTCTACTCGGTCACACCACAGCTTGCCAACTACACATTCGGGCCAGCCACACGCTCATTCTCTCTCACGAGCAATCTAATTGACGCCACCTTCACCGCCATGCCCGATGCTGTGCAGGCGCAGAACCCGCTCGATACGAGTGAATACTTCGTCCGCCAGCAGTATCTCGATTTCTTAGGACGTGAGCCGGACGCAGGAGGATTCGGCTACTGGTCAACGCAGTTCGGTAGCTGTCATGGCGATGCTTCATGTCTGAATCAGACACGCATCAATGTCTCTGCGGCCTACTTCATCGAAGCGGAGTTTCAGCAGACAGGCTCGTTCGTCTATCGCCTGTATAAAGCATCATTCGGCGCGCGGCCAAGCTATGCGCAGTTCAGCGCAGACAGAAGCCGTGTCATCGGTGGCGAGAGTTTAGAGACGAGCAAGGCTACGCTCTCTGATGAATTTGTCACGCGCGCGGAGTTCAAAGCTGTCTATCCGGATTCTTTGAGCCACGCGGATTTCGTCAACAGACTGTTCGACACGGCTGGCATCTCCGGCAACGACTCGGAGCGACAGGCAGCCATCAATATGCTTAATGCAGGCGGCACACGCTCGCAGGTCTTAAGAGGCATGGTTGAGAGTGAAGCCTTCAGGACGAGAGAGTACAACTCAGCATTTGTGTTGATGCAATACTTCGGGTATCTCCGTCGTGATCCGGACGAAGGCGGTTATCAGTTCTGGCTCAATGTCTTGAACACGCGAGAGCCAAATAATTACAGAGGGATGGTCTGTTCATTTATCACCAGTGCGGAGTATCAGAAGAGATTCTCTTCTGTCGTCACTCACTCAAATAGCGAGTGCGCGCAGTGATACAGCGAGTTGCAACTGAGTGTGACCTCTTTGGCAGGACGTGTTTATCAGAACCGCTTGCTGCAAGTTGATATATTACGGTTATCAAT
>JBAWGU010000862.1:0-2085 GCA_049593215.1 Pyrinomonadaceae bacterium | reverse complement strand
AGCTTTTTCTGAAAACTGAAAACCGAAAACTGAAAACTGTTATGTATGTTTAATAATCACGCTCTCGATAATGTTGGCGACGTTTTCGCAGCGATCAACGGTGGCTTCGAGTTTTTCGTAGATGTCTTTCCACTTGATGACGGTCAAGGGGTCGCTCGTCTGGCGAAAGAGTTCGGCGATAGCCTTGTGATAAATCTCGTCGCCTTCGTTCTCAAGGCTGTGCAGGCGGACGAGGCGTTCGTTGATGCCGTTAGGTTTGCCGAGCACTTTGACTATCTCGTGAAGCTCAACGGACATTCTCTGAATGACATCTGCGAAGCGGCGCGCGTTCGGCGTAATCTCTTTCACATCGTACATCACCATCGCGCGGGCGGCGTCGTCAATCAGGTCAACGATGTCGTCAAGCGCGGAAGACATCAGGTAGATGTCTTCACGGTCAAACGGTGTGATGAAAGATTTGTTGAGGCGCGTTGAGACATTGTGCGTCAACTCGTCGCAGGAATGCTCTATGGCTTTGATGCGCTTTGAGTATTCTTCATAATCGCCGTCTTTGTCCGCGAGCATCTTGACCAGCATCCGCGCCGCGTCGGAGATGTAAGAAGTCATCTGGCTGAAGAGGCTGAAATAGTCTTCCTCTTTCGGCAAAAAGTTAAAGAATCCCATTTCGAGATGTGCGCTCCGTCGGCTGTTCGGTCTTATAAGAGAGTGGAAAATATAGTCTAACTGGCGGGCGTTGTCTATTACATTCGGTTCATCTCCGGTTTATCTCAAATTTATTGAGCGCGCAAACATTTAACTTCCATTTCTTACTCCGTTCACGCTCTCGTAACCCGCTTCCTTTATAAAAACATTTAGCTGTACTCCTTCGCAGGGAGGCTCTGGCAGGAGCAGGTTTCTTAGCATGACATCACAGTCAGAACCGCGTTGAATGCAAAACTTGAGGCACAGAGATGAGCGCAGAACAGATCACATTGCCTTTCAACTTAACCGGCAGGAAGGCCGCGAGAAAAAAGGATGTCAACGATGTCAACGATGATCTCATTGGCCGCTGCTTCTTTGACGGCGCATCAACCATCAACGTCATACGCACCTCTCCCGCCAATCCCAATCAGGTCATCGTGCAACGCGACACGGACGGTAAAAGCTGGACTGTGCCTGCATGGTTGATTCGCACAGTCATCGGTCGCAGGAAAAAGCGGCGCGCGGCCTGAGCCTGCCGGAGCGCGCGTCTCGCAACGCTTAAAACGAGCGGATGAAATAAACGCTCTACGCCTTTCGTCTATCATCTCTTCTTCCCGCACACTCATTTAGGAATTTGCCATCCTCAAGCTGTATGATGTCGCGCGGAGAATTGCGGCAACGCTGCGCTACATTCCGAAACAGGTTATGCGAATCAAGAGATGACAAGAGATTAGCTGATGGAGAATTCCCTTTGCGCTCCTTTGCGTTTCAATCTCAAGTTTAACCGCAAAGGACGCAAAGGTTTTCGCAAAGGTCGCAAAGAGAGTCCTACTCTTGATTCGCATAGGTTATGAGGGGCAAGGATGTTTTCGCTCAGGCAATTAATCATCTGCGCTTTTGTACTGGCGTGCGCGCTCGTCACGCCAGCTTTCGCACAAGATAAATCATCAACACAAACTTTGCGCATCGAAGGCGTCGTCATGGACCAGTCGGGCGCGGCGGTCGCGTGGGCGCAAATCTCTGTGATGATTGCACCGAACGTTTTCAAGCAGTCTGGGACGGACGGCTATGGCCGTTTCGCCTTCTACATCGAGCCTGCGCGTGAGGTCGTGTTGATTGTACGCGCGATGGGGTTTGCAGGCACGACGAAGAGGGTGGACACGAAGGGGCTGGCTTTGACGCGGATTGAGATTGTGCTTGCGCCCGCGCCTCTGGCTTTCGATGTGGCTGTTACAGCAACGCGCACGGAAAAGCTTTTGGGCGACACGCCTTCGAGCGTCGTCATGCTCTCGACAGCAGAGCTTTCAACGACAGCCGCCGTGACGCTCGATGACGCGCTTCGTCAGGTTCCGGGCTTCACGCTCTTTCGCCGCTCGGGCAGCCGCACGGCGAACCCTACGACGC
>JBAWGU010000861.1:0-6113 GCA_049593215.1 Pyrinomonadaceae bacterium | reverse complement strand
GCTTAACACTCATCACGTTCCTGCTTGCTGCGCCGTGCCTTGTCACAGCGCAGCAACGGGGCGCGCGTGATTTCTCGAAAGAGCCTGCGCGCTCAAGCCCGCAGTGGGTGCGTGATGGTGTCATCTACCAGATTTTCGAGCGCGCGTTTTCGGACAAAGGAGACTTCAACGGCGTGACGGCGCAGCTTGATAGGTTGAAGGAACTCGGCGTCAACATTCTCTGGCTGATGCCTGTGCATCCGATTAGCCAGTTGAAGAAGAAGGGAACACTTGGCAGCCCTTATGCCGCGCACGATTACTACGCCATCAATCCTGATTACGGGACCAAAGAGGATTTCAAGCGGCTCGTCTCGGAAGCTCATCGCCGCGGGATGAAAGTCATCGTTGACATCGTGGCGAATCACACGGGCTGGGACAGCGTGATGATGAAGACTCCCGATTTTTACACGCACGATGCGAAGGGAAACATTATTCCGCCTGTGCCGGATTGGGCTGACGTGGCAGACCTCAACTACGACAACCCGCGCCTTCGTGAATACATGATTGAGATGTTGAAGTATTGGCTGAGAGAGTTTGACCTGGATGGGTACAGATGCGATGTGGCGGGCATGGTCCCGACGGATTTCTGGGAACATGCGCGTGATGAGTTGCAGAAGATTAAGCCGGATATTGTCATGCTGGCAGAGTGGCACGAGCCTGACCTGCTGGCGAAGGCTTTTGACCTTGATTACTCATGGCCGCTTCATTCGACGCTGACGGAGGTGTTGATGGGAAGCGCGCCCGCTTCAAATTTGCGTGCGTCTTGGGAAGAGGAGCGCGCGAAATTTGAACGCGGCGCATTGCACATGCGCTTTTCGGATAACCATGATGAGCGGCGAGCGATTGCGCGTTTCGGCGAACGCGGCGCGCTGGCTGCTTCCGCTTTTGTGTTCACGCTGGACGGCGTGCCGCTCATCTATAACGGCATGGAAGTCGGAGACACTGCCGAATCGGGCGCGCCCGCGCTCTTTGAAAAGATTCCGATTCTCTGGCAAATCGCAGAGCGCAGACCTGAGTTCCCGCGCTTCTACAAACAGATTGTTGCGTTAAGAAAAGCTCACGCGGCGCTGCGTCGCGGCGATGTGGAATGGCTGCGAAATTCAGATGAAGCGCACGTCGTCACCTACATGCGGCGTACCAATGATGAAGAGGTTTTAGTTGCCATCAACTTATCGAATCGTCCGTTCGTCGGATTTGTCGAAGCGGGCGGCGGTCAATCCTTTACAGACATCACGCCTGACATCGCGCCGCCGCTTCCGCCGGATGCGCCCGCGCCAGAGCGTGCGGCCAGAACGCCCAACGTCGGCCTGCCAGCCATCGCCCTAGACGCCTGGGGCTTTCGCATCTTTCAAAGAAGGCAAAAGTAAAAAGGCAAAAGGTAAAAGTCAGGGGAAGCCAAACTTTTAATTACATCTGTCAAGATGAGCTTTTAACTAAAAGCGGTTTCAGCCGAACTTTTGCCTTTTTACTTTTACCTTTTGCCTTTCTTCCCTCAGTCCGATTAGCTGCATCGCTCTCGTTATCTCGCGGTTGCGCATGAACCACTGCCAGACGTTTCCCGTGCGCAGGTTCTCTGCGCTGAGGAGCGTGATGCCAATGTCTATGCCGATGACATCCGTGTCGGTCCAGCCGCTTGTCGGGTTGAAGGCGTCAACGAATCCGTACTTGCCATAAACGCGCTCGCCAAATCGCTCGCGCATATTTTTGAGAGCGGCGAGCGAGATGTCCGGCGTGAACATCAGTGATCCTCCGGCAGCGCACGGGACGAGTGTGCCGTCAATCGCAGGGTCGCGCGGCGGCCCGCTCCATGCCACGTAACCCTTCTCACTATCGGAAGCAGTGATGCCCCATATATCTGGACCATAACCGGAAAACTCTTTCGAGAGACTGATGCAGAAAGCTCTGTGCGCGCGTGTCGCTGCGATTGAGTTTGCGAAATAGTCTGTGCGCGTGCCTCTACTTTCGCGGCGATTGCGATAGTCAATCCAGGCGTGCGCGTACTGGTGCATGAAGAGCGGCACGCCGATGGTGGTGATGTAATTGTAACCGGCATAGCTCATGCGCTCGCGCCGGAAGGCGTACCATGAGCGCGGGGTGATTGAGTGCGTGGGCGAGGCGATGGCGAGCATGTAGAGCAGCGTGTCTTCGCTGAAAGTGTCCCAGCGCGGTTTGAGAAAGCCGCTCTCAGGTTTCCAGCCGTGCGAGAGAAGCACGGGATGACCGTTGAGCATCCAACGGAAATCCACGCGCTCGTAAATCCGTGTCGCAAGGCTCACAATCTCTGCATCGTTGCGAAAATAGCCGCGCGCGGTGAGCACGCCTGCTAAGAGGAGCGCGGTGTCTATTGAAGAGACTTCGCTGTTCCAACGACGCTCGCCCGTGCGCGCGTCCATCCAGTGATAGAACCAGCCGTGCTCGTGCTTTGCTTCTTCAGCGAAAAAGCGTAGCGATGAGAGAACTCGCTTTCTGACTTCGCCCGCGCCCACCCAATGACGATTGGAGGCGATGCAGAGAGCCGTCAAGCCGAAGCCTGTCGCAGCGATGCTGGCGACGTTGCGATGATTTTCGTCCACCTCGGAGCCGTCCGTGCGCGTGCGGTCAAGCGTCAAGCCTGTGCGCGGGTCCGACTGCTCCCAGAAATATTGGAACGAGCGACGCTCTAAATCTTCGAGGAACGCTTCATCTTGAAGTGAGCGCGACGAAGAGAGGGTTGGGACAAATGGAAAAGTCTTTGGCTGTTGAGCAGGGAGAGCGAGACTTGCGTTAAGAGTGAAGAGGACGAGTAAGAATGAAGCGAGGTGTCTGTTGAGTTGAGCGTGTCGTAGCTTGATCTTTAATACAGAGACACAGAGGGCACGGAGTTTACACAGAGGATTGAATTTCTCTGTGCCCCCTCCGTGCTCTCTGTGCCTCAGTGGTGAACTGTCACCCGCCATACATTCAGGTTCGATGAATTACCTCTCGCTGACTTGAAAGCTTCCTTCCAACCCGCCTTCAGAACTGTTTCCAACGAAAACCTTGAACTCGCCCGGCTCGACCACAAAGCGCATCTCGCGGTTGTAGAAGCCGAGTTGTTCAGGCGCAAGCGTGAAAGTGACGCGCCGCTTCTCGCCCGCCTGGAGCGTGATGCGCTCGAAGCCTTTCAACTCTTTGACAGGGCGCGTGACGCTCGCCGCCACATCTCTGATGTATAGTTGGACCACTTCATCGCCTGCACGCTGGCCTGTGTTCTCGACTTCCGCGCTCACAGTCAATTTTCCGTTTGGCGGAATGCTCTGCGCGCTCAGTTGCAGATTCGAGAGACGAAACTGCGTGTAGCTCAGCCCGTAGCCGAAAGGGAAGAGCGGCGTCCACGAAACGTCCAGATATTTCGATGAGTATTTATTTTTAGCATCGGGCGGGCGGCCCGTGTTCATAAAATTATAGTAGAGCGGCTCCTGACCGACTGTGCGCGGGAAGGTGACGGGCAGCTTGCCGCCGGGATTCACGTCGCCGAAGAGCACGTCGGCAATCGCGTTACCGGCCTGCGTGCCTGCAAACCACGTTTCAAGAATCGCCGGAGAGTTCTCTGCCAGCCAGTTGATGGTGAGCGGGCGGCCATTCATCAAAACGACGACAACAGGTTTGCCTGTTGCTTGAATCGCTTTCACTAAATCGAGTTGCCTGCCGGGAAGATCAAGCGAGCTGCGCGAAGAAGCTTCGCCGCTCATGTCTGCGGATTCGCCTACGGCAATGATAGCGACATCCGCTTCACGCGCAAGACGAACGGCTTCGTCAAAACCGTCTGCGCTCTCGCCTGTAATCTCGCTGCCCTTCGCGTAAGTGACCTGCGTCTGCGGCGAAACTTTCGCCTTGATGCCTGCGAGCAATGTCACAGCATCTTCTTCATGGCCGTCACCAGTCCATGAGCCGAGCACGTCATGCTTGCTGTCCGCGAGTGGACCAATCACCGCGATTGATTTCAGATTCTTGTTGAGAGGCAGCGTGTCGTTCGCGTTCTTCAAGAGCACCATCGAGCGCGCGGCAATCTCACGTGCGGCTGTTTGGTTTGCAGCACTAAAGATGGCGGAACGCTCGCGCGATTCATCCGCGTAAGGCTTATCGAATAAGCCCAGACGAAACTTGATGCGCAGGATGCGGCGCACGGCTTCGTCAATCGTCGCTTGCGAGAGCTTGTTCTCTTTCAGAAGCTCTGCGCCGTGCTGGTTGTAGAGACGGCTGACCATCTCCATGTCAACGCCCGCGTTGAGGGCAAGGCGCGCGGCATCTTTGCCGTCAGCCGCGAGGCCGTGATTAATCAACTCCTGCACGGAAGTGTAATCACTCACGACAAAACCATCGAACTTCCATTCGCCTCGAAGAACTCTGGTGAGCGTGAAGGGATTGGCAGACGAGGGCACGCCGTTGAGATCGTTGAACGCGCTCATAAACGTGCCGACGCCTGCGTCAACGGCTGCTTTGAACGGAGGGAAATAAACTCCGCGCAACGTACCTTCGGACATGTCCGTTGTGTTGTAATCGCGCCCCGCTTCCGCCGCGCCGTAAGCGACCCAGTGTTTGGCGCACGCAACAACTTTGTCGGGCGCGCTATAGTTGCTGCCTTGAAATCCGCGCACGCGCGCACGCGCCATCGCCATTCCAAGATAAGTGTCTTCGCCCGCGCCTTCGACGATGCGGCCCCAACGCGCGTCGCGCGCAATGTCAACCATCGGCGCAAAGGTCCAGCGCACTCCGGCGGCAGAAGCTTCTGAAGCAGCGATGCTCGCTGAGCGTTCGGCAGCCGACGGGTCGAAGCTGCTTGCTTCGCCGAGCGGCACAGGGAAGATCGTGCGATAGCCGTGAATGACATCGAAAGCGAAGAGCACGGGAATCTTCAGGCGCGATTCATCCATCGCAAGGCGCTGAAGCTCATTGACGCGCGCCACGCCGCGCACGTTCAAGGTCGAGCCGAGCAAGCCTTTGCGTACAAGGTCGCGGTGCTCCGGGCGAAAGTTGCCGTTGGCCTCGCCGTCGAGTTGCTGCAACTGCCCGAGCTTTTCTTCGAGCGTCATGCGCGCGACGAGAGCGTTGATGCGCTTTTCGATGTCAGGCTGCGGAGCCTGCGCGGTTGCAGATATTGCTGAGATGAAAAGCGCGAGAATCAGCAACAGGCAAGTTGCTTTAGCAGATTTCATTTCGAGTCCCCTCTGATGTGTGACATGAATATCTTGAGTATACTACAGTTGAATAGATGGAAGATCAGATTCACCGCAGAGGGCGAAAAGCAAGGATGAAGGATGAAGGCGGAAGGATGAAAGAGAAACACCGCATCTTGAATAGCCACTCTTTCATCCTTCATCCTTCCGCCTTCATCCTTGCTCTTCTGCGCCTCTGCGGTGAACCGCAACGTCGCTTACGTTCAGCAGCCAGCTTCGCCTTCATCATCACGCTGATGCTATCTATCTCATCCTTCGTTTCAGCGCAGCAGCGTCAACAGGCGACAGGAAATTCTAACGCAAGCGCGCAGGATGCACAGAGTTTGCGCGAAGCGGCGGCGTTGCTCCAAGCAGGACGGCTGGAAGAAGCGGAGGCAATCGTGCGCCGCGTCGTCAAGAGCGTGCCGAAGGATGCGGACGCGCATAACCTGCTTGGCGTAATTCTGGACCAGCGCGGAAGAGCGCAGGAGGCCGAGCGCGAGTATCTTGAATCGTTGCGGCTCAACCCGAAAGGCGTCAACGCGCTCGCAAATCTGGGCGTCCTGCTTGCGCGCACCGGGCGAACGGATCAGGCCGTCAACGCTTTTGAGTCGGTGCTGCGCGCCGTGCCGGATCACGAGCAGGCTCTCTTCAATCTTGGCTTGCTCTACTTACAGCGCGGCGACAATGAGCGCGCGGCGCAGTTGTTTGAGCGCGCGAATGCTCTGCGTCCGAACGCGTTTGAGATTCTCTATCGTTTAGGTCTCGCGCGCTTTAATCTCAAACAGCTTGACGAAGCCGCGCGCGCTCTTGAATCTGCCTCGACACTCGCGCCTGCCAGCCCTGAGCCGCTCTACTATCTGGGATTGATTGCCTCTGCGCGCGGGCAGAGCGAAGAGG